>NZ_QRLS01000002.1:61274-213565 GCF_003472325.1 Collinsella sp. AM12-1 | reverse complement strand
GCATGAGCATGCCCTTCTGGCGCGAGGACCTCTAAGGTTTTAACGGTTCCGGTGCGGTCCCCCTACAACCGCACCGGTTTCGCCCGTCAAACGGGCACCACTTTTTAGTAATTCACTTTTTCGAAAGGAAACGAACCATGGGTGTTAACCTCTCCGGCCGTAGCTTCCTCAAGCTCCTCGACCTCACCACCGAGGAGATTGAGTACCTGCTCAAGCTCTCCAAGAACTTCAAGGACATGAAGCGTGCTGGCGTTCCGCACCGCTATCTCGAGGGCAAGAACATCGTCCTGCTCTTCCAGAAGACCTCCACTCGTACCCGCTGCGCCTTCGAGGTCGGCGGCATGGACCTGGGCATGGGCGTTACCTACCTCGATCCCGGTTCGTCCCAGATGGGCAAGAAGGAGTCCATCGAGGACACCGCTCGCGTTCTCGGCCGCATGTATGACGGCATCGAGTTCCGCGGCTTTGCCCAGGACGACGTCGAGGAGCTCGCCGCTAAGTCCGGCGTGCCCGTGTGGAACGGCCTGACCACTGAGTGGCACCCCACCCAGATGCTCGCCGACATCCTGACCGTCCAGGAGAACTTCAACTACGACATCAAGGGCAAGACCCTCGTCTTCATGGGCGACTGCAAGAACAACGTCGCTCGCTCCCTCATGGTTGTCTGCTCCAAGCTCGGCATGAACTTCGTGGCCTGCGGCCCCGAGGAGTGCATGCCCGCTGACGACGTCATCGAGGCCTGCAAGCCCATCGCCGAGGCCAACGGCTGCACCATCAAGCTGACCACCGACGTCAAGGACGGCGTCACCGGTGCCGACGTTCTCTACACCGACGTGTGGGTCTCCATGGGCGAGCCCGACGAGGTCTGGGCCGAGCGCATCGCTCAGCTCACCCCGTATCGCGTTACCTCCGAGGTCATGGCTATGGCCAACCCGGGTGCCATCTTCCTGCACTGCCTGCCCAGCTTCCACGACACCAACACCACGATTGGCGCCGAGAAGTGCGAGCAGTTCGGCATCACCGAGCAGGAGGTCACCGACGAGGTCTTCGAGAGCCCCGCTTCCAAGGTCTTCGACGAGGCCGAGAACCGCATGCACACCATCAAGGCTGTCATGTACGCTACGCTCAAGTAAGAGCATCTAGCATCTCGCTCGGGGTGCATTGCTGCGCACCCCGAGCACTTTTGTCTGGTAAAAATCTCGCACCGAACGACATGCACGGCACGGAAGAGCCGCTTCGGGCGAGATCAGTAAATGATTTATGAAGGGGGGATGAGAACTATGACTGAGACCGCTAAGAAAAAGCGCGGTATGCCTTCATCGTTCACCATTCTTCTTGCTCTGCTGGCAATCGTCGCGGTTGTTACCGTTATCGTCTCCGGTACGTCCGGTGGCGCGGTTACCGCTGCCCGCTTGAGCGATTTCTGCACCGCCCCGGTCAAGGGCTTCGCTGACGCTCTGCCCGTCTGCCTCTTCGTTATGATCCTCGGCGGCTTCCTCGGCATGATGACCGAGACCGGCGCCCTGGACAACGGCATTGCCGTTCTGGTGCAGAAGCTTAAGGGCAATGAGATCATGCTCATTCCCGTGCTGATGCTCATCTTCTCCCTCGGTGGTACCACCTATGGTATGTGCGAGGAGACCGTTCCCTTCTACGCCCTGCTCGCCGCTACCATGATGGCTGCTGGCTTCGACCCCATGGTCGGCGCTGCAACCGTCCTGCTCGGCGCTGGCTGCGGCTGCCTCGGCTCCACGGTTAACCCGTTTGCCGTCGGCGCTGCCGTCGACGCTCTGACCGGCGTTGGCATTGAGGTCAACCAGTCCATCATCATCGGCCTCGGTGCCGTCCTGTGGATTGTTACCACCGCCATGTCCATCTTCTTCGTCATGAGCTATGCCAAGAAGGTCAAGGCTGACAAGGGTTCCACCATCCTTTCGATGCAGGAGCTCAAGGACGCCGAAGAGGCTCACGGCAAGGCTGCTTCCGAGGTTCACAAGGAGGTCAAGCTCACCGGTCGTCAGAAGGGTGTTCTGATCGCCTTTGCCTTCACCTTCGTCGTCATGATCGTCGGCTTCATCCCGCTGGCCGACCTTAACGAGGGCGTCGCCAACTTCTTCGATGCTGGCGCTGTCTATGACGCCGACGGTAACGCCATCGTTCAGGGCTGGTCTGCTCTGATCACCGGCCTGCCCATTGGTCAGTGGTACTTCGACGAGGCTTCCACCTGGTTCTTCCTCATGGCTGTCCTGATCGGTATCATCGGCGGCCTGTCCGAGAAGCAGATCGTCAACACCTTCATCACCGGCGCTGCCGACATGATGTCCGTTGTCCTCGTCATCGCCCTCGCCCGTGGTATCTCCGTCCTCATGGCTAGCACCGGCCTCGACGTCTACGTCCTCGACGCTGCCGCCAATGCTCTGGCTGGCCTGTCCGGCGTGATCTTCGCTCCCATGAGCTTCCTGGTCTACTTCGGCCTGTCCTTCCTGATCCCCTCGACCTCCGGTATGGCTACTGTCTCCATGCCCATCATGGGACCGCTGGCTGTTAAGCTCGGCTTCTCGCCCGAGGTCATGGTCATGATCTTCTCCGCCGCCATCGGCGTCGTGAACCTGTTCACCCCGACCTCTGGCGCCATCATGGGCGGTCTTGCCCTGGCCAAGATCGAGTGGACGACCTGGCTCAAGTTTGCTCTTAAGCTCATCGTCGCTCTCTCCGTCGTCTGCGCCATCATCCTGACCGTCGCTTGCGTGATGCTCTAAGTACCCCTTGGGTACCCCACGGAAACCATGACGATCCTATAACGGATCACCTGGTCATCGTCTGTCCGGTGGGGTAACCCCACCGGTAGACTCCTACCTTTGGCCCCCTCCCGTTCCGTGCGCGGGAGGGGGCGCTCTTGTGTTCCGGCGTTTTACCAAACGCCGGAACCACTCGACGCTGCAAGCCCGCCAGAGCGGCAATCTGACGTTCAATCGTCGGGCATGGCCAAAAGGCCTATGCCCTCCTCTTTCACGTCACCTTGCTCGCTCTGGCGGGCTTTCGCTGACTTATGCTCAACCTGCGGCGCTGCCATTGTTGGCGCAGGGGGCGGCTTGCTCGCTCTGGCGCCTGTTCGCTGTCCGTTCTCTGCCCGCGACGTTTCTGCTGTTGGTGCAAAGGGGTCAGGTTACTTTGCGCCAAAAGGGGAAGTTGCGGTGGAATAGTTCCCGTTTGGTCGTCTTGAGGGGTTAAACGGGAACTATTTCACCGCAACTTATCGATGGCGTGTTTGGTTGGTGCCAGTTGATTGCTTGGGCGCTGGGGAGGGTCTGCTCCGTTATAATCGCCTAGAACAATAAATGGAAACGGGACGGGAGCCATACATGCGCCAGGGTTTCGACAATGCGAAGTATATCGAGCTGCAGGCTGCTCACATTAAGGAGCGCATCTCGCAGTTTGGTGGCAAGCTCTATTTGGAGTTTGGCGGTAAGCTGTTCGATGACTATCATGCCAGCCGCGTGCTACCGGGTTTTGAGCCGGACAGCAAGTTCCGCATGCTCAAAAGCATCGCCGACGATGTCGAGGTTATCATCGCGATCAACGCGAACCACATCGAGAAAAACAAGGCTCGTGGTGACCTTGGCATTACCTATGACGAGGATGTGCTGCGCCTGGTTGACCTGTTCCGCGGCAACGGCTTTGCCGTCGCGGCTGTGGTTATCACCCAGTACGCCGGCCAGCCTGCTGCCGATGTGTTCCGCAACCGCTTGAACGCGCTCGGTATTCCCGCCAAGCTGCACTATCCCATCGAGGGGTATCCGCACGATGTCGATCTGATCGTGTCCGACGATGGCTACGGCAAGAACGAGTTTGTCGAGACCACGCGTCCGCTCGTTGTCGTGACGGCACCCGGCCCCGGCTCGGGCAAGCTCGCCACTTGCCTCTCGCAGCTGTATCACGAGCATAAGCACGGTACCGCCGCCGGCTATGCCAAGTTTGAGACCTTCCCGGTCTGGAATCTTCCTCTGACGCATCCGGTCAATATTGCCTACGAGGCCGCCACGGCTGACCTCGACGACGCCAATATCATCGATTCGTTCCACCTTGAGGCCTACAACAAGACCACGGTCAACTACAACCGCGACGTCGAGGCCTTCCCGGTAGTCCGTGCCCTGATGGAAAAGATCCTGGGCAAGAGCCCCTACCAGAGCCCTACGGACATGGGCGTCAATATGGTCGGCTTTGCCATCACCGATGACGATGCCTGCCGCGACGCTTCCAAGATGGAGATCGTCCGCCGCTACTTTACCGCGGTCGAAAATGTGCGCCGTACCGGCGTGGGCGATGAGCAAGTCGACCGTCTCAAGATTATTATGAAGAAAGCCGGCATCGATAAGAACTACTCACCGGCGCGCTCGGCGGCCCTCACCAGGGAGCAGCTGACGGGTGGTCCCGTGGGTGCCATGGTCATGCCCGATGGCTCCGTGGTGACCGGTAAGACCTCCACGCGCCTGGGCGCCGCAAGTTCGCTCATTATGAACGCCCTCAAGCATGTCTCGGGCGTCGACCTTGAGCTCGAGGTCATTAGCGATGAGGCGATCGAGCCCATCAGCAAGCTCAAGACGCATTTCCTGGGCAGCAAAAACCCGCGCCTCCACACCGACGAGACGCTTATGGCGCTGTCGATCACCTCGGCCACGAGTGAGACGGCCGCTCGCGTCCTTTCGGGCCTGGAGCAGCTGCGCGGTTGCGATGCCTTCTTTAGCGTGATTATCTCGCCGACGGACGAGACGGTACTGCGCAAGTTGGGCATCAACGTGTGCTGCGAGCCCAAGTTTGAGCGCCGCGGTTTCTTCCATCGCTAAGTTTGAAGCACCGCGGTAATTGCATTGCATTTTGGCCGTATCGGGTTAGCGCCCGGTACGGCTTTTTGATCAATAAAGCGTCTATTTCGGCGAAAAATAGCTGTTTACCTGCCTAGAAACAATTTGAGCGGTATACAATAACCGTAACTGTTTCATCCTTAGCGGGATGCCGCATGATGGATATTACCTGCCATCGTGAGGTGTGTCGGTCGCGCACGTCGCGTTAGATGCTCGTGCTCGGTTTGAGGAGGCTGCTATGGCGGGCAAGGGTCGTGCGAGTGTCAACGATATGAAGCGTGTCGAGGTGCTGGTGTTGATGGAGATCGACCAGCAAACCGAAGACAATGGCGGGCCGTATGGTTTCTCGCGCAAAACGCTTGCCGAGCGCGTGGGGGTTTCGCCGTATCGTGCCCGCGCCGCAATCGATCGCTTGGATTCCGAAGGTATGATTGATGTCGTCTCGCGTTATAGCGACGACGGCGGTCAGCTTGCAAATGGCATTTGCCTCACCGAACGTGGTGAGTGGTATCTTGAAGGCGTCCGTACCGGCATGCTCGTTCAAGAAATGCTTGAGGACGAGGTTGCTGATCGATAGCAGCATGTAACCCTTGCCATAGCGACGCCGCCTGGGAAACCGGGCGGCGTTTTGTTTCAAGATTGAGAAATGCAATCGCACGCGAGAATAATTGCGGACGGTCCGCGGCGCGAGTATTACAATGAAGACCCGTAAGATGTGGATAAACAACTTCTACGGGAAGCGCAGGTAACTCAATATGACCAAGCATGTGTTCGTAACCGGTGGCGTGGTTTCGTCCCTGGGCAAGGGTATCACCGCGGCCTCGCTGGGCCGTCTGCTCAAGTCGCGTGGCTACAAAGTAACGATGCAGAAGGCCGACCCGTATCTGAACGTCGACCCCGGTACCATGAGCCCGTTCCAGCATGGTGAGGTCTTTGTAACCGAGGATGGTTACGAGTCCGACCTGGACCTGGGTCATTACGAGCGCTTTATTGATGAGAACCTGACCCGCGATTCCAACTTTACGACCGGTGCCATCTACAAAAGCCTAATCGCCCGCGAGCGTCGCGGCGACTTTTTGGGCGGTACCGTGCAGGTGATTCCTCACGTCACCAATGCCATTAAGGATAAGTTCCGCCGCATCGAAGAGCAGACCGGCTCCGATGTAGTCATCACCGAGCTGGGCGGCACGATCGGCGACATCGAGTCCCAACCGTTTGTGGAGGCCATCCGTCAGTACCGCAAGGAGGCCGGCCCCGAGAACGTCTGCTACATCCACGTGTCGCTCGTTCCCTATATTGCCGCCGCCCACGAGGTCAAGACCAAGCCCACGCAGCATTCCGTCAAGGAGCTCCGCAGCTTTGGCATCCAGCCCGATATTATCGTGCTGCGCTCCGACCACCATATCGATGACGCTATCCGCGGAAAGATCGCAAGCTTCTGCGACGTCGACACCGATTGCGTCTTTACCAATGAGGACTGCGCGAGCATCTACGACGTGCCGCAGCTGCTTGCCGAGCAGGACTTTGACCTGCGTATTTGCGAGCGCCTGGGCCTGGACCCGCGTGAGCGCGACATGAGCGAGTGGAATGAGTTCCTGCGTAAGCAGAACCATGCCAATCATCACGCCGATAAGGTTAAGATTGCCGTCGTGGGTAAGTACACGCAGCTGCCCGATGCGTACCTGTCGGTTATCGAGGCCCTGCACCATGCGGGCGTCTTCTACGATCGCCATGTGGACGTCCAGCTGGTCGACGGCGAGAGCCTCGACGAGCAGAATGTCTCCGAGGTTCTGGGCGACGCCTCGGGCATCCTGGTCCCCGGCGGCTTTGGCAAGCGCGCCCTGGAGGGCAAGATCCTCGCGGCCGAGTTTGCCCGTGAGCACAAGATACCGTATCTGGGCATTTGCCTGGGTATGCAGGTCGCCGTGTGCGAGTTCGCCCGCAATGTCGTTGGCCTTGCCGGTGCCAGCTCCTCCGAGTTTGATCCGGACGGTCCGTATAGCGTCATCGATCTGATGAGCTCGCAGGAGGACGTGACCGAGAAGGGCGGCACCATGCGCCTGGGCGCCTATCCGTGCAAGCTCGCCGCCGATACCCTTGCTCGCGAGGCATATGGCGAGGAACTCGTCTACGAGCGTCACCGTCACCGCTTTGAGTTCAACAACGCTTTCCGTGACCAGCTCGAGGACGCCGGTTTGGTTATCTCGGGTCTGTCGCCCGACGAGCGCCTGGTCGAGATGGTCGAGCTGCCGCGCGACGTTCATCCGTGGTATGTGGCAACCCAGGCTCATCCCGAGTTCAAGAGCCGCCCGACCAACCCACAGCCGCTGTTCCGCGAGTTCGTGCGCGCTTCGATTGGCCAGCACGAGGGTGTCGACCGTCTGCAGGTGACGCCCATGAACCTCGCTACGGACTAAGGGTGCCGGCGAATAAGGAACATACCGAAGCTACTCCCTCGTCGCTCGCCGTGGCGGCGGGGGAGTATCTCGATTACCTCGCGGTCGAGCGGGGCTTGGCGCGCAACACGATTGCGGCCTATCGTCGTGACCTGACGACGTACTGCGCCTATCTGGAGCGGGCGGGTATTGTGTCTGTTGAAGAGGTGACCCGTCAGATCGTGGAGGGCTTTGTCGCCGACCGTCGCGATGGGGGCTATTCCGACGCCTCGGTGGAGCGCGCGCTTGCTGCCGTGAAGGGCTTGCATGCCTTTTTGGTGCGCGATGGGGCCGTGGCCCAAAACCCGACGGCGGCGTTGCGCCTGCCTAAAAAGGCTGAGCGTTTGCCGGAGTATCTATCGGTGGAGGATGTCTCGGCACTGCTCGATCAAGACTTTCCCGAGGGCGAGATGGGACTGCGCGACCATGCCATCTTGGAAGTGCTCTACGGATGCGGTTTGCGTGTGAGTGAGCTGGTTGGGCTCGATGTGGGCGATATCCATATTGACGATGGCTTTGTACTCGTTCGCGGTAAGGGCTCAAAGGAACGCCTGTCCCCACTGGTGGGAAGCGCGGCGCGAGCTCTGACGCTCTATGTAACTGAGGGACGTTCTCGCTTGGCGGCTCATGCCCGCGGAACCGAGACCTCGGCGGTCTTTTTAAATAAGAACGGACGTCGCCTGTCGCGCCAGGCCGTGCATGCGATATGCGAGCGGTATGGGCGTCAGGTGGGGCTGGTGGGGCTCCATCCCCATACCTTGCGCCACTCCTTTGCCACCCACATGCTCGCGGGCGGTGCCGACCTGCGTGTGCTGCAGGAGATTTTGGGCCATGCCGATATTTCGACCACGCAGGTCTACACGCATGTCGACCGAACGCAACTGACCGAGGTCTATCTGGCGGCGCATCCGCTAGCACATCGCTAGCACCTCGCTGACCTGCATATTTATAAATACTAAAGGGGCCGGGCCCCAGATTGCTGAGACGCACTTTTGCGCGCATGGGCAATCTGGGGCTCGTCCCATTTTTCGCTAGACACCGACGCGGCGGTGGGCCGTGTGTACCGTGGGTGGGGGAGTTTGGGGGCGATGTGAACAGCGTGTAAAGGGACGTAAAAATCGCCTCAAGGTCAACTTGAAGGTTGAGGTTCGCGGGCGTGGTTCTACAGGTGGCATCCCGCCTTTGCTGCAAACACAACATATTGTGTTTTCGAACATATGCTCGGGGGTGTTTTACAACATATTGGGGGTGGAATGGTGGGGAGGGGTGGGGGAAGGGGTGGGGAAAGGTGTTGAAAAATGGGGCGGTTCCCCATATTATTGATGACGTCGACAGGCGGGGTGGTTCCCCGCGTACGTGCCATCTGAGTAACCGAGGGGAGGGCGCACATGGGAATGACTGGTGCATACGAGCGCAATCTCGATGCAAAAGGTCGTCTGTCCCTGCCTGCACCCCTTCGCGAGGAGCTTGGAGAGCACGTTCGCGTGTTCAAAGCCCTGGATGTCGATGCTCTGTACGTGTTCTCTGCCGAGGCCTTCGATAAGTGGGTCGAAGGACTCTTCGCGGGTCGTGAGGGCCACGAGGGTTTTAACCCGCGTGACATTAACGACCAGAAGCTCATGAGGGCGATCAACAAGCGCACCACGTCGATGGACGTGGACAGCGCCGGTCGTATCGGTCTTTCCGAGTCTCTCCGCAAGCAGGCGAACCTCGACCGCGAGGTCACGGTTGTGGGCAACTACGACCACCTTGAGGTTTGGGACCGCGCTACGGCCGATGAGGACGATGACGATGAGGCCCTGCTGGACCTCTTCTTCTCGTAAGGGCAAGGCACGGGTAACGGATGGAGCGTGGGATCTTGACACAAGAATATCGGCATGAACCTGTCATGCTCGGCGAAGTACTTGAATCGCTGCGGCTAAAGAGCGGCTCCGTTGTCTGCGATTGCACCCTTGGCGGTGCCGGCCATTCGGTAAAGATGGCCGCGCAGGTGGGGGAGACGGGCCTTTTGCTCGGCGTCGATCAGGACGACATGGCCCTCGAGGCCGCTGGCGCCCGTCTGGACCGCGAGGTTCCCGGCGTTCCGCACCAGCTGCTGAAGGGCAACTTCGGCGACTTGGACGAGCTGCTTTGCTCGGCCGAGGTGCCCGGGGTCGATGGCTTCCTGTTCGATTTGGGCGTTTCGTCACCGCAACTCGATATCCCTGGCAGGGGCTTTTCGTATAACGAGGACGCCCCATTGGACATGCGGATGGATCCGGGTAATAACACCTTAAACGCAGCTGAGGTCATCAACACCTATAACGAACACGACCTCGCCCGGATTCTACGCGTCTACGGCGAAGAGAAGTTCGCCTCGCAGATCGCGCGCGAGATCGTGCGCCGCCGCGAGCAAGAACCGATCGAAACCACCGGGCAATTTGTCGAGATCATCAAGGCGGGTATCCCGGCTGCCGCTCGTCGGCATGGCGGACACCCGGCCAAGAAAAGTTTCCAGGCCATTCGCATCGAGGTCAATCACGAGCTCGATGTGCTCGAGCGAGGGCTTGATGCCGCCACCAGGTGGCTCAACCCGGGCGGACGTATCTGCGTCATCTCGTATCACTCGCTTGAGGATCGTATCGTAAAGAATCACTTTAAGGAGATGAGCCAGGGGTGCACGTGTCCGCCGGAGATTCCGGTGTGCGTGTGCGGCAACGTGCCGATACTCAAGGTCATCACCCGCAAACCCCTGGTTGCCCAGCCTGATGAGGTTGAGCGCAACCCTCGGGCGAGATCAGCCAAAATCCGCGTGGCGCAGCGTCTGTAGGCGCGACCGCGCGATATTGGACCTCCCGCTCGCACCATAAACGAAGCTTAAACACACTACCAACGTACTCGGGATGGGAGGCGGCATATCATGGGCTACAACACTTCAAACGCAGCACTCGCCTATGATATGAACGCCATGCCCGCCTATCGTGAGACGCCGCAGGCCCCCGTTGCTCCCCGTGAGCAGCGCACGCCGCGCTTTGATGTCTACACGGGCGCGGGCCGTCAGGCAAACCAGGCGGTAAGCCCGGTTTTCATGAGCGTTCTTAAAACGTTTTGCATCATTGCGGCTATCTTCATGACGATCGGCGTCGCCCGCGTGGCGCTCGCCGGCGTTACGGCCCAGGTGCTCAACAGCAACGCCGAGCTTACCAACACGCTCGAAAAGGCGACCGATGAGAGCTCCGACCTGGAGGTCATGCATTCGGTCTATGGCGCCGACACGCGCATTCGCGACCTTGCGGGCGCTTATGGCATGGTGGAGCCCAGCGAGAGCGTTACACTTGACTTTTCGCAGGATGCAGCCGCGGGCGCCAACGCGACCGCGACCGCTCAGTAGCAAGACGGTAGCTGAGTATGACAAATGACTATCGCCGCGGTTCCGATGGGGGCCGCGGTTCTGGACGTCCCTCGTCGCGGGGACGTTCTGGTTATCAAGGAACGGGTCGGCAATCTTACAACGCCGGGCGGTCCCGTGGCAACGACCCGGCGTCGCGACTTCGCGGCTCGGGTGGCCCTCAAGTGCATAACACCAGGTCGCGCAAGAGTTCGTCGACCGAATGGCTCACGGGCACGCCGCTGCCTCGCCGCAAAGCCGTCATGGGATTCATCGGGCTTGGCTTGGGCTTGGGCGTCTTTCGCCTTGCCGACTATCAAATTGTCGAAGCCGATAAACTGCGCGAGCGTGCCGATGCGCGTCGCCTGCTTGCGCAGACCCTCTATGCCAAACGTGGCACCATCTACGACCGCAACGGTAACGTGCTGGCGTCGTCGGTCGAATGTCGCAACATCGCCGTGAACCCGCAGCTTGTCGAGGACGTTGACAAGACGGTGTCGGCGCTGGTCAAGGCAACTGGAATCGATAAAAAGACCTGCCGCAAGCTCGTCGAGTCCGATGGAACCTGGGTGTATATCAAGCGCCAGGTGGACGAAGACGATGCTGTGGCGCTGGAGAAGAAGAACCTGCCCGGCGTGCTTTTTGAGCAGGCCATGAAGCGCGTATATCCATACGGCAATCTGGCATCGCAGGTGCTGGGTGTAGTGAATGTAGACAACGACGGCTTGACTGGTCTCGAAAAGCAATACAACAAGCTTCTGACCGGCACGAACGGTTCTCTCGTACGCGAGCGCGCGAGGGACGGCAGCTATATCGCGGGCGGTGCCTATAAAAAGGTGGCTGCGGTCGACGGCGTTGATATCGTGACGACGCTCGACGTCAATATCCAGCGTGCGGCCGAGGATGCCCTGGCAGAGGCAGTTGAGAAGACTAAGGCCAAGAACGGCTCGGCGCTGGTCACCGATCCTACGACAGGAGAGATCTTGGCAGCCTGCTCGTATCCGACCTACGACCAGACCGATTTGGAAAACGCCAAGACCGAGGATATGAACCTGCGCCTGGTTACCGACGCCTACGAGCCCGGCTCGGTCTTTAAGACACTCGTGGCGGGCGCCGGCTTCGACTTGGGCGTCGTGCGATCGAGTACGTCGTTTGAGGTGCCGGCGAGCATCAAGGTGGGCGACGATACCGTCACCGATGCCGACAAGCGCGACTATGCCATGACCATGGATGTGCGCGAGATGATGCGCCGTTCGTCCAACGTGGGCTTTGTCCTGGTGGGGCGCAAGATCGGTGCCGACGACTTTGCCGCCTATGTGGACAAGTGGGGCATCGGTCACAGCTCTGGTGTAGATTTTCCGGGCGAGAGCCTGGGCATCGTCAAGGAGCGTGACCAGTATGACGGCGCCACGCTGGGCTCGATGAGCTTTGGACAGGCGCTGTCTGTCTCGCCGATTGAGATCGCACGTGCCGTGGGCGGCATCGCCAACGGCGGCGTGATGATGACCCCGCACTTCTATAAGTCCAGCAAAGGCGACGAGAAGGACTGGGGCGAAGGCGAGCGTGCGATTTCTGAGGATGCAGCATCCCAGGTGACATCGTGCATGCAGACGGTCGTGTCGGAGGGAACGGGCGTTGGCGGCGCGGTTGACGGCTATGACGTGGCGGGCAAGACCGGCACGGCCGAACGTGCCGACGAGAACGGCGGCTACCTCAAGGAGAACTACATGTCGTCCTTTATGGGCTTTGCGCCGGCACAATCACCCAAGGTGCTGTGCTATATCACGCTCGACGGAACGCCGAGCGGCTCAGATGCCGCTGCGGTGCCGTTCCAGTCCATTATGGCCAACGCGCTCGACGTGCTGGGCATCCCGCGCACGAAGTAGGGGGTTACAATCTTTGGGGCGTGGTTTGTTGTCCCATATGAGGGGTGTTCACATGCCCTGCACCACGCATGCGCGGCGCTGGGATACAATACGCCGATAGCATTATTAGGTTTACAGGGGAGCTGCAATGATAGAGATCGCCGTCAACAACCTCGCGGCCGCAACAGGGGCCCGAACCGTGACGGGAGAAGTCGATCGGGTATGCCGCGGGTGCGTTATCGACTCGCGCCAGGTCGAGGAAGGGACGATTTTCGTCGCCTTTCCCGGTGAAAACGTCGACGGCAATGATTTTGCTTCCCGAGCCGTCCAGTCGGGTGCCGGCGCCGTCGTGATGACGCGTGAGCCCGATGCCGAGTTGGTCTCGCTGGCGCAGGACAAGGGATGCGCCATCCTGCTGACCGATGATCCCGAGGAGTTTCTGCTTCGTTTGGCGCACGCGTACCGCCTGGAGCTTGGCTGCCTGGTCGTTGGCATTACCGGTTCCATCGGCAAGACGACGACCAAGGACGTGCTCGCCGCTGTACTCGCCAAGCGCTATCGTGTCTGGGCCACCAAGGGCAATTTCAATAACCTGATCGGCATGCCGCTCACGGTGCTTTCCGCCCCGGCCGGTACCGAGGTCCTGGTGCTCGAGATGGGCATGAACCATTTCCACGAGATCGAGCGCCTGTCCCAGTCCGCCAATCCCAACCTTGCCATCGTGAGTAAGATCGGCACCTCTCACATCGGCATTTTGGGCAGCCGCGAGAACATCGCCCGCGCTAAGGCCGAGATTGTCCAGGGTATGTGCGCCGCCGGCGACTTCTTGCCGCTGCTGGTTTTGGGCGGTGAGGACGACTTTACGCCGTTCATTCGCGATACGTTCGCCCGGCCTGCTGGTATCGATGTGATGCTGGCCGGCGTCTCGGACGATGATGAGGTCCGCGCCCGCGAAGTTCGTGTTGATGACGAGGGCCGTCCGGTCTTTACGCTCGATTTTGGTCAGGGCGAGACAATCGATACCATGCTTGCTATCCCCGGCGTGCAGTCCGTTCCAAATGCCGTTAAGGCCGCCGCGGTTGCCTATCGCCTGGGCGTGACGCCCGAGCAGATCGATGCTGCCTTTAGGGGCCTCACAATCACCGGTCACCGCCAGGAGATCAAGCGCGCCAAGAGCGGTGCACGCATCATCGATGACTCCTATAACGCCAGCGCCGAATCGATGGCAGCCGGTCTCGATCTGCTGTGCTCGCTTTCGTGCGCGGGGTCTCGCATGGCGATCCTGGGCGAGATGGGCGAGATGGGCGATGAGGCTCCTCGCATGCATGAGCTCGTGGGCGCCTATGCCGCCGCCAAGAAGCTCGACATGCTGGCGTGCGTGGGTGGTGAGCTGGCCCAGCTTATGGCCGATGCCGCGCGCATGATGGGCATGGACGAGGACCGCATCCAGGTGTTCTCCGATTATCAGCAGGTGCTCGACCGCATGGGCGGCGCGCTTGAAAAACATGATGTTGTACTGGTCAAGGGTTCCCGCTTTGTTGAGCTCGACCGCTTTGTGGAAGGTGTGTGCTAGCCCATGTTCGGCAATCCCTCGTATCCAACGTATCAGGCTTTTTTGGGGCTTGGCATCGCCGCTGCCATTGCGCTGCTGCTTATGCCGTGGTGGATCAAGCTGCTCAAGGTCGAGGGTATCGGCCAGCAGGTTCGTGCCGACGGCCCCAAGCGTCATTTGGTTAAGCAGGGAACGCCCACCATGGGTGGTGTTGTCATCCTCGTCGCGATCTCGCTGACCTGCCTGCTGATGGGCAAGCTCACCACCGAGCTCGTGCTCGTGCTGCTCGCCACGCTGGCGACCGGCGTGCTGGGCCTGATCGACGACCTGACCTCCGTTACGCATGGGCGCTCGCTCGGTCTGACGCCCCATGCCAAGATGATCGGCCTCACCATTATCTGTGTCACCTTTACGGTACTTGCCGTCAACTGGTGCGGCGTCGCCCCCGAGATTCGTTTTCCCGGCGGCCTGATGATCGACCTTGGCGTGTTTTCGACTACCATCTGCGGCTATTCGTTCCCGTGGCTCTACATTGTCTTTTGCTGGCTGATGATCGCCGGTCTTTCTAATGCCGTGAACCTGACCGATGGCCTTGACGGTCTTGCTGGCGGCACCTCCATGATCGCCATGCTCGCCATGGCTGCTATGGCGTTTTTGCACGGAGACGTGAACCTGTCCATCTTCTGCACCGCGTGTGCCGGTGCCTGCTTGGGCTTTCTGTGGTTCAACTGCTATCCGGCGAGCATCTTTATGGGCGATACCGGCTCGCTTGCCCTGGGCGCCGCGTTTGCCTGCACGTCCATCATGACCAACACCGAGGTCGTCTCCCTCATCATCGGCGGCCTGTTTATCGTTGAGACCCTGTCGGTCATGATTCAGGTTGTCTACTTCCACTTTACGCACAAGCGCGTCTTCCTTATGGCGCCCATCCATCATCATTTCGAAAAGAAGGGCTGGGCCGAGACCAAGGTCGTTATCCGTTTTTGGATTATCGCTGCTGCCTTTGGTGCCGTTGGCCTTGCTCTGTTCTTCCAGTTGGGATAGTGGTCTTTCATGCCTCTTGCTGATGTCTTTAGCCTGCTCGTTTTGGGTCAGGGCAAATCCGGTCTCGATGTTGCCCGCTGGGCGCTGGCGCATCCCGAGCGCGTAAGTGCCGTTACCGTGTATGGCGGCGGCACCTCTGAGCCCAATGACGCCACGCGTGCGCTCGAGGCTGCTGGTGCGTCGTTTGTCTATGGCACCGAACAGGTCGAGGGCGCCTATGACGTATGTGTGACGTGCCCGGGCATCTCGGAGTTCTCGGGCTTCTTTAAGTCCGGGCGCGAGCATGCCGCCCAGATTATGGGCGAGCCCGAGTTTGCCTATCGCCTGTCGCCCGATAACTGGATTGCCATCACGGGTACCAACGGCAAGACGACCACCACGTCGCTGACTGATTATCTGCTCAAGGCTGCCGGCGAGGCCAGCGTAGCTGTCGGCAACATCGGCGAGCCGCCGGTCAACGAGATTGACGGCCGAGCCCATAACGAGTGGTTTGTGGCTGAGCTCTCGAGCTATCAGATTGCTACGACCGCCGAGCTTCATCCTCGCGTGGCGGTGCTGCTCAACATCACGCCCGACCACCTGGGCTGGCATAAGAGCCATAAGAACTATGCGCTTGCCAAGATCAAACTGTTTGAGAATATGGTCGATGACGATCTGGTGGTTGTCGACGTCGAAGACGCCGGCATTCACGAGTTCGATGAGTACATCTACACGCCGGGTCGTCGCATCTGCAAGGTCGCTTTTGACGAGCCCGAGGGCGAGGATGCCGCCTTTGTGCGCGACGGCAAGATGGTCGTGCGCCTGAAGGGCGTCGAGACCCCGCTCATCGCTGCATCCGAGCTCAAGATCTCGGGCCATCACAATGTTATCAATGCCCTGTGCGCTGCCACGGCTGCCCTGGCAGTCGGTGCCGATGTCGATGGCGTCTGCCGCGGTCTGGCCTCGTTCCAGCCGCTCGAGCACCGCGTGGAGCCGTGTGGCGAGATTGACGGCGTGCGCTACGTCAACGATTCCAAGGCGACCAACACCGATGCGGTCGAGAAGGCACTGACGGCATTTCCCGATGACGATGTGATCTTGCTGCTCGGCGGCCACGATAAGGGCACGCCGCTCACGGACTTCGCGCGCTTCGTTATGGACAACGTGCGCTCGGTCGTCTGCTTTGGCGATGCGCGTGAGCGCTTCACCGCCGCTATGGACGAGGCCGATGTCGATGGCGATGTGGATATCGCCCAGGCGGATGACCTACGCGACGCCGTGGACGTCGCCCGTTCGCTGTCGAGCCGTGGTGACGTGATCTTACTTTCTCCTGCCTGCTCTTCGTTCGATGAGTTCTCGGGCTATGAGGAGCGCGGCCGCGTGTTTAAGGACTACGTGGCCCAGCTTGCCGCTGCAGCGAAATCACAAATGGAATAGGGGTTGCGGTGAGAGAGGAGAGCCCCCGACAAGGTATGAGGAGGCCCGACTCGGACCGTGCTTCCTCGCGGCGCATAACACCGCGTTCCGGCCGCGGCGGGCAGTCGTTTAGCGAACGCTATATTGCCGGCGTTCCCGCCCGTATCATGCGCCCCCGTTTGATATTTATGGCCTGCCTGTTTACTTTGGTGTGCTTTGGCCTGCTGATGGTGTACTCGGCGTCTTCGGTCGAGGCGCTGCACGAGAATGGCTCGGCAACGTTTTTTTTGGGTCGACAGGCCGCGTTTACCGTGGTCGGTGTTTTGGCGCTGATTGCCATCGTGCGCGTTTTGCCGGACAGCTGGTTTGGGGAGGATATGCTCAGGATCTTCCTTATCGGCATGATGTTTTTGCTTCTGCTGGTTTTCTTGGTGGGCAGCGGCAGCCGTGGCGCCACGCGCTGGCTCAACATCGCCGGCATTCAGTTCCAGCCTTCCGAGTTTTTAAAGCCATTTGCCATCGCGTATTCGGCCATCATGCTCGATCGCTTCTTTTCGCCGGGTGGCAACATCAACGAATTCCTTCGCAAGATGGGCATCTACCTGGGCATTTCGCTCTTTCTGATCTTTATCCAGCCCGATTTCGGTACTGTCCTGATCATCCTGTTGACCCTCATGTGCATGGCGTTGTTTGCGGGTCTCGACCCCAGATTTATCATCGGCGTGATAATCTTCGGCATTCTCGTGATCGTGATTGCGCTTGTCGCAGAGCCGTACCGTATGGTGCGTATTCAGGTTGCCTTGAACCCTTGGGCCGACGAGTATGGTGACGGCTATCAGGCCACGCTTGCCATCATGGCCTTTGCCTCGGGCGGTCTGTTCGGCCGTGGCATCGGCAACTCAACCATGAAGTACTCGTATCTGCCCGAGGCACACAACGACTACATCCTGGCCATCATTGGCGAGGAAGTCGGTTTTGTCGGAACCGTGCTGTTCTTCTTGGTGTTTGCGATGCTGATCTACTCGGCGTTTCGCATTGCCGAGCAGGCGACCGACCGTCGGGGCGCGCTTATGGCGTCTGGCTCCGCGGTCATTCTCGCGGTGCAGTTTTTGATTAACGCGCTGGGCATCCTCAACGTGTTTCCCATGACGGGCAAACCGTTGCCGTTTATTAGCTACGGCGGTTCGTCGATTATTGTGTCGCTTATGCTTGCCGGGTTGATCCTGCGCGTTTCGTACGAGAGCGCCCGCCGCGATGAGTATGACCGCCGCCGTGAGAGCTTTGCCGTTATGGACGAGAGCACCGCCGGCGTGGCCCATGTGCGCGGTGAACGACCTTCGCGTAGCGGCTTTACCGTTCTGGATGGTTCTGCATCCGAGCCGGCAGCTCGTCCACGCTCGCGAACGGCTCCGCAAGGTCGTCCGCAGCGCCCCAGCCCTCGCAACGCGGGCGGCGGATATAATCGAATCGATTTGAACTCGGACCCGTCGGCGCGTCTGCGCACCGACGACCAGGGACCGCGTGTACGAAGGGACTACCATGACCGATAAGATGACCGTTGCTATTGCAGCCGGCGGCACGGCAGGACACATCAACCCCGCGCTCGCCTTGGCCGAAGAACTGCGTGACCGTGGCCACCACGTTGTGTTCGTGGGCCAGTCGCGCAAGCTCGAGGGTCGTTTGGTCCCCGAGGCTGGGTTTGGTTTTGTGCCCATTACGGTCACGGGCTTCGACCGCTCCCGTCCTTGGACGGCGCTGACCTCGCTGTGGCGTGTCAATAAGGCCAAGCGTGCGCTCACCAGTCATTTCTCAAAGGTCGGCAAGCCCGATGCCGCCATCGGTTTTGGTGCCTATGTCGAGGTTCCGCTGCTGGGGTGGTGCAAGGGCGCAGGCGTTCCGTATCTGCTGCATGAGCAGAACTCTGTTCCGGGCCTGGCCAACAAGATGATGAACTCCCACGCCGCCCGCGTGTGCATCTCGGTGCCGGCAGCGCGTTCGGTCTTTGAGCGCGAAGGTGACCCTGACCACGTGCTCATGACCGGCAACCCCGTACGTCGCTCGGTGATCGAGGGCGATCGCGCTCGCGGCCGCAAGGCACTTGGCGTTCCCGAGGACGCTACGCTGCTGCTCGTCTTTGGCGGTTCACTCGGCGCCCAGCACCTCAACGAGCGCGTGGCTTCGCTCAAAAACGAGCTGCTTTCGCGCAAGAACCTCTATGTGTTGCATTCGACGGGTGCCGACGGCTTTGAGGAGACCGAGCGCGCTTTGGCGCTGACGCTCGAGGAGGCGAAGCGTTACCGCGTCCAGCCTTACATCGACAACATGGGCGACATGCTGGCTGCTGCCGATTTGGTGCTATCGCGTTCGGGAGCATCGAGCGTGGCCGAGATCGCTGCGCTCGCCGTGCCTTCGGTGCTCGTGCCGTACCCGCATGCGACGGCCGACCACCAAACCACCAATGCCCGTTATCTGGTCGACGCCGGGGCCGGCGTGCTCTGCGCCGATGCCGATATCGACGGTTCTGCCTTTGCCGATGAGCTGCTGCACCTGGTCGATGACGCGGCGGCGCGCGACGCCATGCGTCAGGCGGCGCGTGGTCTGGCTCAGGATAGAGCCGCCGCTCTTCTGGCGGATGCAGTAGAGGGTTTGCGTTAGTTAGACGGGATATCTTCGGTCGCCCTCGCGCTGATGCGGTAGGTGCGGTACAGTTAACGGGTTACAGGCAGTGTTTACGCAAGGAGTACACGAGCACATGGCTGATTCCCAGACTGCAACCTCCGCGCCCGAGTTTAAGAGCGCCCACTTTATCGGTATCGGCGGCGCCGGCATGAGCGGCATCGCCCTCGTTCTGCACGAGCGCGGTTATGCCGTTACCGGCTCCGACCTTAAGACGTCACGTTATATCCGCCAGCTTACCCGCGCTGGTGTGAAGGTGCATGTGGGCCATGAGGCCGCCACGATCGACGAGGTCAAGCCCGACGTGGTTGTTGTCTCCACCGCTATTCCGGAGTCCAACCCTGAACTCGTGCGCGCTCGCGAGCTTGGTATTCCCGTGTGGCCCCGTGCCAAGATGCTCTCTGCTTTGGGTCACGGCTACACCACCGTCGCTGTTGCCGGCACGCATGGCAAGACCACCACGTCTTCGATGTGTGCCACCATGCTCGACCGCATGGGTCTGGATCCGAGCTTCCTGATCGGTGGCATCGTCGAGGGCTATGACACGAACGGCAAGAACGGCTCGGGCGACTACTTTGTCGCCGAGGCCGACGAGTCCGACAGCTCCTTCCTGTTCCTGAACCCCAACGTGGTCATTGTGACCAACGTCGAGGCCGACCACCTCGACCACTACTCGGGTATCGAGGAGATCGAGGCGACTTTCGTCAAATTCATGAGCCTGGTGGGCGAGGACGGCACCGTCATCGTCTGCGGTGAGGACCCGCATCTGGTCGAGCTCGCCAAGTCGACGGGGCGTCACGTGCTTTCCTACGGCTTTGCCGAGAGCAACGACATCGTCTGCGTGCACCCGGATGTCAAGGGTATTCAGAGTGACTTTATCGTTCGCTTTGAGGATGGCACTGAGCACGCTGTGGAGATCAAGAGCAATCCCGGTCGCCACAACATGCTCAACGCCACGGCGGTGCTCACCGTCGCCCATGTCCTGGGCCTTGACATCGACGCCGCCGCCAAGGCACTCTCGAGCTTTGAGGGCGTCCGCCGTCGCTTTACCCACGTGGGCGATATCGATGGCATCACCGTGGTCGATGATTACGGCCATCATCCCACCGAGATCAAGGCGACGCTTGCTGCCGCTTCGTCGCTGGGCTACAAGCACGTCGACGTCGTGTTCCAGCCGCACCGCTATTCGCGCCTGCAGGCCCTGTGCGACGACTTTGCCGATGCATTTGCCAATGCCGATAAACTGCTGCTGATCGATGTGTTCTCGGCTGGCGAGATGCCCATTCCGGGTGTCACCTCCAAGATGCTCGCCGATACCGTGCGCGCCAAGCATCCTGGCAAGGAGGTCGTGTACTGCTCCAGCCGTCTTGAGCTCAATCAGGAGCTCGAGCAGATGGTGGGCGAGGGCGACCTGCTGCTCACCATGGGTGCCGGAGACGTTACGACCGTCGGTCCCGAGTTCATCGAGTATCTGACTGCCAAGAAAGATGCTTAAGTCTAATGGGTCTGTTTAACGCCGTCATGGCGCTCTCGGGCATGATCGACACGGATGTGATCGAGGACGAGCGCCTTGCGCGTCATACGAGCTATCGTATCGGCGGCAAGGCCGACCTCTTTGTGACGTGCCATAGCTATCATGCCCTTCGCCGCGCCGTGGCGGTGCTCGATCGCGAGCAGGTGCCGTGGGTCATCATTGGCAAGGGCTCCAATTTGCTGGTTGCCGATGGCGGTTATCGCGGTGCCGTCATTTCGCTCGGACGTGAGTTTCAGCGCACGGTTGTTGCCGATGACGGTTGTACGCTGACGGTCGGTGCGGGCGTGATGTTTGCGCGCCTGGTCAACGATGCCCTGTCGCGTAGCCTCTCGGGCCTTGAGTTTGCCGTTGGCATCCCTGGCTCGGTCGGCGGCGCGATATCTATGAATGCCGGCACACGGACCGAGTGGATTGGCTCGCTGGTTGAGGATGTCGTAACGTTTGACCCGGCATCCGGTATCAAACATTATGCGGGGTCCGAGATCACTTGGGGCTACCGCGAATGTAGCCTTCCCCGCAATGAGATCATCCTCGAGTGCGTGCTCAAGCTTAAACCGGCGCCCAAGGCCGACATTCGCGAGCGCATGGAACGGTACCTGACGAGGCGCAAGCGTACGCAGCCCATGGGTCGCGCATCCTGCGGGTCGGTCTTTCGCAACCCGCCCGATGCGAGCGTGGGCAAGCTTATCGAGGATTGTGGATTAAAGGGTTTTTCGATTGGCGGCGCGGAAGTTTCGCCCGTTCACGCTAATTTTATCGTTAATAACGGAACTGCCTCGGCCGATGACGTTGCCGCGGTTATCAGACATGTGCACGGAAAGGTGAGGGAGGCGTATGGCATCGAGCTCAGACCGGAAGTTAAATTCCTCGGCTTCTAGAGCATCGAAACCCACCTTCCGCCGCGCCGGAGGGCGTTCCGGCGCGCCTGCCAAACCTCAACGCAATGCCGTCGCGCACTCTAAGTCTGTCGGGCATGCTCGACAGGCCAGTCGTCCGGTCGTCGGCTCGCAGCTCGGTAATCGTCCGGCCGCAAAAAAGTCCTCGCGTCCCTCGGTGATGTCAAAGCCTGTTATGGGCGCCAAGCCTGCCCGTCCCATGGCAACTCCTAAGCCCTTGACGGGAACTAAGGTGGCGCGTCCGGGTCGCACGCTGGGCGCATCGAAACCGCGCTCGCTGACATCGGTGCCGGCTGCCGCCAAGAAGCCTTCGGGTAAAAAAGGCGTCAACCCGTTGTCTTCACTTAGGGCGATGGCAAATAAAACATCAGACGCCGCTTCTGTCGTTACAGGCAAAGGCAAAATCGTGGGCGGCGTTCTGGCCGTCTTGGCCGTGCTCGTCGTCGTTGCCGTCGTGGTGATCAACTCTGGATTGTTTACCGCCACTGATATTCAGATTCAAGGCAGCGAGCATGTGACGAAGCACGATGCTATCCAGCTGATCGATTTGCCCGAGGGAACGTCGCTTTTTAACGTCGATCCCGACCAGATTACCGAGGACCTCAAGCAGAACCCGTGGGTCTCGGGCGTGGATGTCCAGCGTCAGTTCCCGCATACGCTCATTATTACGCCGATGGAGCGCAAGGTCATCGCAATTGCCTATATCAGCTCCGATGACCTTGCCTGGGCCATCGGGGATGATGACACCTGGATCGCCCCGCTGTCGACGTCGGTCGAAGTGGACGACCAGGGCAACGTCATCACGACGGGGCAGGGCTCAAATACCCTGACCGGCATTGATGCCGCACTGGCGCTCGCTAAGCACTATGGCGCGGTGCTGTTGACTGATGTCTCGGCGGATGTCGCTCCAGTTTCCGGCCAGGCGGTGAGCTCCAAGGCCGTTAATGCTGGCTTGGATTATGTGCGTGGTTTTTCGAGCGAGTTCTTGGGACAAGTCAAGGATATTTCCACGCCTTCGGTCGAAGCCATCTCGGCAAACCTCAATAACGGCATTGAGGTGTCGCTGGGCGATTCGGACGATATCGCCAAGAAAGAACGCGTAGTCACTAAGTTGCTTTCGCAGGTAGAGGGCGTAACGTATATCAATGTGCGCTCTCCGGGCAACTACACATTTAGGAATGCTCCGACCTCGTAGCGATGGTTGATGCTTTGTTGAGGGGCCATACCACGCCGTTTATCTGGTTTGTTTGGTTTTCACGGTCAATTATTTGACTGATACGTTCATAATGTGCAAACATAATACGGTTTACCTTTGCATTTACTTTCAACCTGAAGGTTAATGTGCGCAGGGGTCGACCCATGCTATGGCTATAACCTTTGTTCGGAGGACCGACATGCACGAGACAGAGATCAACAACTACCTTGCCGTCATTAAGGTGGTCGGCGTCGGCGGCGGCGGTACCAACGCGGTCAATCGAATGATCGAAGAGGGCATCCGCGGCGTCGAGTTTGTTGCCATCAACACCGATGCTCAGGCACTCGCGATCTCTGATGCCGATATCAAGGTGCACATCGGCACCGACCTTACCCGCGGCCTGGGCGCCGGCGCCAACCCCGAGGTTGGCCGCAAGGCTGCCGATGAGTCCCGCGACGACATTGCCGAGGCGCTCGCTGGCGCCGACATGGTGTTCATCACCTGCGGCGAGGGCGGTGGCACCGGTACCGGCGCTGCTCCCATCGTTGCCGATATCGCGATGAACGAGGTCGGCGCACTGACCGTCGCTGTCGTGACCAAGCCCTTCACCTTCGAGGGCCGCAAGCGCAAGAAGAGCGCCGAAGAGGGCATCAAGACACTCTCCGATTGCGTCGACACCATGATCGTCATCCCTAACGATAAGCTGCTCGACATCGCCGAGAAGAAGACCACCATGCTCGAGGCCTTCGCGATTGCCGATGGCGTCCTTTCCCAGGGCACCCAGGGCATCACCGACCTCATCACCGTCCCCGGTATCATTAACCTGGACTTCGCCGATGTTAAGACCATCATGAAGCAGGCCGGTACCGCCATGATGGGTATCGGTACCTCTTCTGGGGATACCCGTGCCGTCGACGCTGCCCAGCAGGCCATCTCCAGCCCGCTGCTCGAGAGCTCCATCGATGGTGCCACGCGCGTGCTGCTCTCCATCGCCGGTTCCAAGGACCTGGGCATCCAGGAGATCAGCGACGCCGCCGACGTTGTCGCCAACGCTGTCGACCCCGAGGCCAACATCATCTTCGGTACCGTTGTCGACGAGTCCCTGGGCGATCAGGTGCGTATCACCGTCATCGCTACGGGCTTCTCCGACTCCAACGTCAACCGTCAGGACGAGCTCTTTGCTGCTCAGCAGTCTCAGAGCAAGGCCGCTGCCTCCGCTGAGCCGCAGCGCACCGCTCCGACCGCCAGCCCGGCTCAGGCCGCTCCGACTCGCAACGTCGGTGGCACCGAGCTTCCCAACTTCGGCAACGATCAGTTCGAGCTTCCCGACTTCCTGAAGCGCGGTAGCTTCTAGTTCGTTTTTCTCAACGACCTGCACGGGGTGTGTCCATTTGGATGCACCCCGTTTTGTTTCTCGTTTGTAAACGAAAGCCTCCAATCTCCTTACGTTCCCTTTACGTTTGGTCCCTACCGCTGCGGGTATCCTTTTAAGGAAGTATGACAGCCGTATAAACGCGGACTGCGCGGCGACGCCGCGGTACTTGTGTTATTAGGAGGCTTTAGTATGGCAGCACGTGCGGACAACGTTTCGCGTGTCGACCATGATGGAGTTACGTTGGTGGAGGGCGCGACATCCGATGTCCGCTTTGCCTTTACCGAGCGCACCGGTGGCGTTTCTGAAGATGCGTACTCCTCGCTCAACCTGGGCTCGCATGTAGGCGATGACCCCTTTGCTGTTCAAGAAAATCGTCGTCGAGCGCTCGAAGCTATGGGCGCCACTGAGTGCGAGCATAATCTGCTCGTGCCCAATCAGGTACATGGTGACCATATCGTTACGGTGACTTCGAACGGTGCCGACGATCTTGAGGCTGTTCGCGAGCAGATTGCCGAGGGCTGCGATGCCATCGTCTGTACGGCTCATGACGTGCCCGTGCTGCTCTGCTTTGCCGACTGCGTTCCCGTGGTGCTGGTGGCCCCTGGCGGATTTGCCGTGGTGCACTCCGGTTGGAAGGGCACGATTGCACGTATTTCTGCCAAGGCGTGCCAGGCGCTTTGCGATGCTGCCGGCTGCGATGCGAGCGACGTTTCCGCCTATATCGGCCCCCATATCTTGGCTGACGAATATGAGGTATCCCAGGAACTCATGGACCGCTTTGCCGCCGAGTTTTCGTGCATCGATGCGGGCGCTTCTCGCATGCTCGATCTATCTGCCGCCATTCGTGAGGCGTTGGTAGATATCGGTGTGGACGCGGATAATATCGTGGATACCCAGCTTTCGACTGTGCGTCAGAACGACCGCTTTTATTCCTACCGTAACGAGGACGGCACCTGTGGGCGCCATGCTGCGATCGGCGTGATGCTATGAGAAAGATCGTATCGGTCCTGAGCGCCGCTGTGCTTACGCTTACGCTGTGCGCCTGTTCTTCGGGATCTTCTACCTCTTCCATTACCGTGGCCGGCTCCACGACCTGCCTTCCTATCGCCGAGATTGCGGCAGAGGGCTTTAAGGAGGAGACCGGCATCGACGTGCTCGTTTCCGGTTTGGGCTCTTCCGCTGGCATCGAAGCCGTCAGCGCTGGCACGGCCGATATCGCCAGCTCCTCCCGTGGACTCAATGCCGACGAACAGGATCTGGGCCTGACTCCCATCGTCATTGCCCACGACGGTATCGCGGTCATCGTGAACGACGATAACCCGGTCGATAACCTCTCGACCGAGCAGCTCCGCGATATCTATGCCGGCAAGATTACTAATTGGAAAGAGGTCGGTGGCGAGGACCTGAAGATTCAGGTCATCAACCGAGACGAGGCGTCTGGCACGCGTGAAGCATTCCGCACCATCGTGATGGACGGCACCCCGTTCGATCGCCGCTCCGCCGTTCTTTCGGGCACGGGCCAGGTGCGCGACGTGGTATCTCGTTCGCGCGGTGCCATTGGCTACATTTCGCTGGGCTTCGTCGATAGCCTCAACGCCAAGACCTCGGTCAAGGCCGTCTCGGTCAATCATGTTGAGGCGTCCGAGAAGACGGTCGCGAGCGGCGGCTATCCCATCTCACGCGACCTTTACTTCTTTGTGAAGGGTGCGCCTTCGCAGCAGGCGCAGGATTACATCGACTATGTGACGTCCGAAAAGATGGACAAGCAGATTCGCGAGGCGGGCTTTATCCCCGTCACCAACGACGAGAAGGGGAGTGAGTAGCATGGAAGCACAGGAAAACTCCCAGACTGAGCGGAATGTTCAGACGCCCAAGAAGCGCGAGCTGGCGCTCGTATCGCGCAGTACCTATATCAAGGAGAAGGCGCTGCAGTGGATCTTCTTTGCCTGCGCGTTCTTGGCGGTCGTTACCGTCATCCTGATTTTTGTCTTTACCACGTACTCGGCGCTGCCCGTCTTTACCGACATCGGTCTGGCGGACTTCTTTAGCTTTACGTGGGCGCCCTCTGAGGGTCACTACGGCATCGTGTCGCTGCTTGCCGGCTCGGGTCTGGTGACCGTCGGTGCACTCGCCATGGGTGTGCCCCTAGGCGTGGGCACGGCCGTGTATCTGGTCGAGATCGCCAGCAAGCGCGTGCGCAAGCTCATCAGCCCTGCCGTTGACCTGTTGGCCGGCATCCCTTCTATCATCTATGGCTTCTTTGGCATGATCATCATCCGCCCGTTTATCGCACAACTGACCGGCGGTCTTGGTTTTGGCGCGCTGACGGCGTGGTTCGTGCTCGCCATTATGATCGTGCCCACCATCACGACGCTTACCATCGATGCTCTCAATTCCATTCCCATGGGCATTCGCGAGGCATCGTATGCCATGGGCGCCACCAAGTGGCAGACTATCTATAAGGTCGTGTTACCTGCCGCCAAGCTGGGTATCGTGGATGCCATCGTGCTGGGTATGGGCCGTGCCATCGGCGAGACCATGGCCGTGCTCATGGTCGTGGGTAACGCCCCGGTTATTCCCGACAGCATTGCGAGCCCCATCTCGACGCTCACGAGCCAGATTGCGCTCGACATGAGCTATTCCTCGGGTCTGCATCGCTCGGCGCTGTTCGGCATGGGCGTGGTCCTGTTTATCATTTCCGCCACGCTGGTGGGCATCGTCCGCCTGGTTTCCAAGAAGAAGAGGGGGTAGGCTATGTCCGATTCCGTTGACACGACGGTCGATACGACCTCGTCGCGCGAGCGCATCAAGCGTGCCCTTTCCCACGGCAAGAAGGGTCGCATCAACAAGGACCTGTCCAACAAGATCATGCTCGGCGTATTCCGCGCGGCTGCCTACATCACCACGCTGGTGCTGGTCGCTATCATTGCCTATGTGGTCATTAACGGCCTGCCGCATATCTCGCTCGACTTTATCTTCGGTTGGCCCCAGGGCGTCAACGCCGAGGGCGGTATTTGGCCCACGATCGTCTCGACCGTCTATGTGACGGCGCTCGCCATGCTTATCTGCACGCCGATCGCTGTGCTGGCAGCCGTCTATCTGGCCGAGTACGCCAAGCAGGGCAAGATCGTCGAGCTCATTCGCTACGCTGCTGACGCTTTGGCCTCGGTGCCCTCCATCGTTATGGGCCTGTTTGGCTACGCCTTGTTTGTCGAGGCTATGGGTCTGGGCCTTTCGATGGTCTCGGCCGCTCTGGCGCTTGCGCTCTTGATGCTTCCCATCGTCATGCGCACCACCGAAGAGGCCATTCGCGCCGTTCCGCGCTATATCCGTTGGGGCGCGTATGGCCTGGGCGCCACCAAGTGGCAGGTTGTCTCCAAGATCGTGCTTCCTTCTGCCTTTGGCCGTATTGCCACGGGCATTGTCCTTGCCATCGGCCGTGCCATTGGCGAGACCGCCGTGGTGCTCTACACCATGGGCCAGGCCATCAATCTACCTATCTCGCCGCTCGATTCCGGCCGCCCCATGACCGTTCACCTGTACCTGCTTGCCAACGACGGCATCAACATGAACGCAGCCTACGGCACCGCGCTCTTGCTGATGGTGATCATTCTGGCCTTCAACCTGTTTGCGCGCTTCCTGTCGCGCAAGCGTCGCTAGTTAAGGAGTCCCATGTCCGTTTATCAGTCCGCTCCCACGCTGGAGCAAGCGGCCATTACGGCCAAGGATTTCAACTTTTGGTACGGTGACTTTCATGCGCTGACGGGGCTCGACCTCAACATCGCCAAAAACGCCATCACCTCCTTCATTGGCCCTTCGGGCTGCGGCAAGTCGACGTTTTTGCGCTGCATCAACCGCATGAATGACCTGATCGAGGGTACGCGCGTCGAGGGCACCATGACGCTCGACGGCAACGATATCTATGCCGAGGGCGTCGACCCGGTCGACCTCCGTCGCCGCGTGGGCATGATTTTTCAGCAGCCCAACCCGTTTCCCAAATCCATCTACGAGAATGTCGCCTTTGGCCCTCGTCTGCAGGGCGTGACTAGCAAAAGCGACCTCGATGACATCGTGGAAGAATCGCTCAAGCGCGCCAACCTCTGGAAAGAGGTATCCAATCAGCTCAACAAGGATGGTTTGGCGCTCTCGGGCGGTCAGCAGCAGCGTCTGTGCATCGCGCGCGTGCTTGCGGTGCAACCCGATGTCCTCCTGATGGACGAGCCCTGCTCCGCCATCGACCCCACGTCCGTCTCTAAGGTCGAGGATTTGATGGCCGAGCTGGCGCCCGAGATGACGATCATCATCGTCACGCATTCAATGCAGCAGGCAGCTCGTATCAGCGACTACACCGCATTCTTCTTGCAGGAAGTTGCCGGTGAGCCTGCCACGCTCATCGAGTATGGTCAAACCGACGCGATCTTCACCAGCCCGGTGGACTCGCGGACGGAAGACTATATCACCGGCCGCTTTGGCTGATCGGTGCGACTAGTCCCAAGCCGATCGGACCTGGTCCGGTGCGTATTCACTGTGCGGGCGGCATGACCGCACCCAACTGATTGGAGTGAACCATGCGTAAACTGTTTTCCCGTCAGCTCATCGAGGCCCGCCACGAGATGCTGAGCATCTACGAGGCCGTCGATCTGGCCCTCCACGATGCCGTTAAGGCCTATGTGACCGACGACCGCAAGCTCGCCACCAAGACCAAGAAGCGCACGCTTTCGATTGACGCACGCTGCGCCAACCTGGAGGCCGTCTGCTACAACCTGATTGCCACGCAGTCACCGGTCGCCTCCGACTTCCGCCTGCTTCAGACGATCATCTACGTCGACTTTAACCTGCAACGCATGACCGATAAGGTCCGTCAGATCTGCCGTGCCACGCGTCATATGATCAAGGCCGACATCTCGCTGCCCAAGGAGCTTGTCGGCACGGTCGAGGCCGAGGCTGAGGCCGTCTACCAGGTGCTGGGCTCTTCGCTTTCTGCGCTCGTCACCAACGACATGTCCATCATCTGCAACTTGGCCGTCGAGGACGAGCCAGTGCACGCCGCCTACGAGAAGTTCTTCCGCACCTTTAACCGTATGGATACGGGCGACTTTATGGACGACGACAGCAACTATGACGACCTGCGCCGCGCCATCATGGTTTCGCGCTACCTCGATCGCATCGCCTCGATTTCCATCGATGCCGCCTGCCGCCTGACCTTCCTGCTGACTGGTCAGCGCATGAATGCCGGCGATATCGCCCGCACGGACGAGGACGAGCTCGAGAGCATGCGCGTGCCTTCGGGCGAGGGCGTCATCATGAGGCCCGCCGTCGATGCGCGCTACGTTGCCAAGGTGCCCGTTAACGAGGTCAGCGAGGGACTTCGCTACCTGCTCGATCATCTTGAGGACGAGGACGATGACGAGGACGACGAGGAGTAAGTAATCCCGTTCGTCGAAAGATTGTAAATACCTAAGTGAGCGCGGCCTTGCACATGCGGGGCCGCGCTCTTGCGTTAGCATGGGACTACTTGTTTGGCCGTCAGCGGAGGCGATTGGCAATGGATAACTATTTGGACTTGATGCGCGCTCGCCGCGAGCAGATTCTGGAACGTTTTTATGCGGCGCTCGATCGCGCAGGCCGTCCCCACGACGCCGCGAGCCTCATTGCCGTGTCCAAGACCGTTGGTGTCGATGAGACCGTTGCCGCCATCCAGGCGGGGTATCGCCATTTTGCCGAGAACCGCCCGCAGGAGCTGGTTCGCAAGCTCACGGGTCTGGCGGAGCATCCGGAGCTGCCCGAGGTGCGCTTCGATATGATCGGCAACCTGCAGACCAATAAGATCAATGCGGTGCTGGGCTCAGCCGAGCTGATTCACTCGGTGGGTTCGCTGCATCTGGCGCAGGCGATCTCGAGCCGTGCTGTCCGCAAGATTGAGGCAGGCGAGCTCGCCGGCCCCCAGCGTGTGCTCATTGAGGTCAATGTGAGTGGTGAGGAGTCGAAGGGAGGCTTTTCGCCCGATGAGATTCGCGCCGCCGCGGGTGAGCTTGCGGAACTTGAGGGAATTTGCGTGCAGGGGCTTATGACTATGGCGCCCCGGGGGAATAAGGATGTGGCACGCCGCACCTTTGCGGGGCTTCGTGAGCTGAGGGATGAGCTGGAGGCGGCGCATCCCGATTTGAACCTGCCTGAGCTTTCCTGCGGCATGAGCGAGGACTTTGAGCCTGCCCTTGAGGAGGGCTCTACGCTCGTTCGCCTGGGCAGGGTAGTATTTAGCCCGGAGTTTGCAGTAAAATAAGGCTCTGAAGTGCGCACTGATTATCGGGGCGCCTGCACTAAACCGCGAGAGGACACAACCATGGGCTTCCTTGACGAGATTAAAAATAAGATGCACCTGGGCGGCCAGCAGGGTTACGACCAGGGTTATGGCCAGGACGACGACTACGGCTACGATGACGGCTATGACGATAGTTATCAGGGCAACGGCTACGGCGGTGCTTCGGGCGAGGGCTTCTACACCCAAGACGAGCCGAGCAACGGCCTGCTTGGTCAGACGCGCCGCGGTGAAGCTGAGTCGGTTGCCGTGTATACGCGCTCCGGTCAGCTGGTCGGCGATGACTCCCGCCATGCCACGACGTATAACCCGCCTTCGCGCTCGCAGGACAGCGTTGCGAGCGGTTATCGTCCTGGTGCCTATGACACGCCGTCGAGCTACGCCGAGAACACCCGCGCCCGTGCCGCCGCTGCACCCGCGCCTGCACCGAGCGATGCCTCGGCCTATGCGAGCAATATCATCAACGCCACGCCGCAGCTGCCGGCCTATGTCCTGCGCCCCGAGAGCTATGACGACGTGGAGACCGTGGTGCGCCGCGTTCGCACCAAGCAGCCTGTCGCACTGATTTTTGTGGGCGTACGCACCGAAGTTGCCAAGCGCGTCTTGGACTTCTCTTACGGCTTTGCCTGCGGTCTGGGCGCCACGGTCAAGGAGGTGGGCGACCGCGTGTTCATGGTGCTGCCCGCCGGTTGCGAGGTCAAAGATTCCGATCTCAAGAAGCTTCGTGCCGACGGCTACCTTAAGTAAAGACAAGACGAGGAGATTCCCATCAACATCTACACTATCGTCCAGCTGGTCAACACGCTGTTCAACTTCTATTCCACGCTCATTGTCGTCTACTGCTTTATGACGTGGATTCCCATGAAGCAGGGTGGTTTGCTTCAGGATATTGCTGCGGTGCTCGATAGCGTGTGCGGTCCGTGGCTCAACCTGTTCCGTCGTTTCATCCCGCCGATGGGCGGTATCGATTTTTCGCCGGTCGTTGCGATTATTGCGTTGCAGTTGGTGCAGAGGCTGGTTCTGCAGCTTCTTATAGGTATACTCGTATAGAACTGACTTAGTAACTTACGTCGGGCGTGTAGCGCCGAGGCGATGAAAAAGGAGACTTGTTATGGCTATTACCCCTGCAGACATCCAGGCTCAGACTTTCTCTGAGGCCAAGCGTGGCTACGATCCCGCCGAGGTCGACGTCTTCTTGGAGACGCTGTCCTCCGAGGTTGACGCTATGCTCGCTAAGATCGTCGACCTTAAGGGTCGCCTGACTGCTACCGAGCAGCAGCTTGCCGATGCGCAGGCTCAGCTTGCCCAGGCTCAGGATGCCACCGCCCAAGCCGTTCCTGCCGCCCCCGTGGCTGCTCCCGCCCCTGACTTCTCCGCTCAGGAGCGCCAGATTTCCGCTGCCCTGATCGCTGCCCAGCAGACCGCTGAGACCATCGTCAACGATGCCAACGAGAACGCTGAGCGTATCCGCAACGAGGCTGACGCTAAGGCCCGCGAGGTTATCCGCCAGGCTCTGACCGAGAAGCAGGCCGAGCTCGAGGAAATCGATCGTCTCAAGGCTTCCCGCGAGGAGTTCAAGGCCGAGTACCTCAAGCTCATCCAGCACTTCATGGACGATGCCCAGAACTCCTTCCCGGCCGACCTCATGGCCTCCACGCCGGTCGGTTCTGCCGCTTCTCCTGCGGTGACTGTTCCCGCTGAGCCGCTGCCCGTCGCTGACCCGGTTGTCCCCGTGGCCGATCCCTTTGCCCCGATCGACAACTTTGCTGCCGACGACCTGGACTAACATTCGGCCTACAATTTAGTGCCTAGAAAGGACCCGCAGCTTGCGGGTCCTTTTTTATGACTGTGCCGGGGTGCGTAACATAAAAAAACCGAGCCCTGCACATAGTGGCGCAGAACTCAGCGACGGGTGAGCGGTCAAGGGTAGATTTTAAGGTATGTCCAAAAACTACTTGAGGAGGAAGTTGGAGAGGGGAATAGTGCGGGCCTCGCGATGCTCGGGATCGGCGATGTGGTCGGCGGGATAGCCACAGACGAGCATGTGATAGGGATAGACGCCCTTGGGCAGATTGAACTGCTCCTGTGCCACCTCAGGCTTAAAATGGCATACCCAGCACGTTCCTAGGCCCTGCTCGGTGGCCTCCATCATCATCTGATCACACACGATGGACGTATCGATTTCACTGGAATTCATCTGGTCATACGGGCGTACCCAAGCATCATCGGTAACGCAGCAAATAAGGAAGATGAGCGGAGCGCCAAAGATAGACCCATCACGAGCAAACCGAGGCTGACAAGCAGCAGCCTTCTCCAACAGCTCAGGCGTATCCAGCACCATCACACGGGCTGGATGATTATTACAAGCAGAAGGAGCAATACGCCCAGCCTCAACAATGGCATCCACCACAGCCTGCTCAACAGGACGGTCCTCAAAAGAACGACAAGAATACCGACCACGAGCCAGATCCAAATAAGACATACAAGCCCTCCTAAAATTAAAAATCAAACAAACCAAAAGTAACCCAAAGAGTACCCAAAGCAGCAATCAGCCAAACGCTCATCAAGGGCCAAAGTGTCCGAACGGATACCAAAGGTCCCTTCAGCCAAACCCCCATCGCGCTAAATCTATCAGCCAAAGTTCCCAATGGTGGTACGTAAGGCGAAGGGCCGGCCACGGTTTACTTTCGAACGACTCTGCAAAGCAGCCGGAGTGAGAAAGCAAACCGTGGCCGGCCCTTCGCCGCCGGGACACGTACCCCCAATTAACTGTTCTTCATGACAATCGAATCCACGACATCGGCCACATTCTCGCAGCAGTCGGCGCAGTACTCCAGGAAGGCGTACACGTCACGCCAAGCGATGACCTCGAGCGGGTCCTTGCCGTTAACGTGCAGGTTACGCATGGCGTTGATATAGAGCTCGTCGGCCTCGGACTCGATGGTGTTGATCTGGATGACGAGCTCGCGCAGCGTTTTGGACTTGCGGTAGTTAGGCAGCTCGACCATCAGGTCTTTCATGGCGCGGCAGGCGTCGGTCACCTTGTGGGCGATCACGATGGCATCGGGATGGATGCTCTGGATGTTGGTGAAGTAGACGCGCTGCACGACGCCCTCGATACGGTCGAGCACGGTGTCGAGCGAGCAGCTCATCAGGTCCAGATCCTCGCGCTCAAGCGGGGTGATAAAGGCGGTGAGCAGGGCGTCCTCAAGCTCATGGTGCTTCTTGTCGGCCGCATGCTCGATCGCATGCATCTTGTCGAGCATATCGTGAATCTTTGCGGGATCGAAGTTCTCGAAAATCTTGATGAGCAACTCTGCGGCCTGGACAGCAAGGTCGGCGCAGGCGACGTAGTTGTCAAAGTAGAACGAATCGGGTTTCTTTGCCATGGGTGGGTCCTTTCGAGGTGAAGACGGGTGGGCGAAGTGTTGCGGTCCAGATGGACGTTCGGTTTGACTAGAGGAACATCATGAACAGCTTGGCCATGACAAAGCTGATGAGTCCGCAGGCGGGGAAGGTGAAGAACCAGGTGAACATCATGTCCTTGACGACGCCGAAGTTGATGGCCGAGAGGCGCTTGACGGCACCGACGCCCATGATGGCGCAGGTCTTGATGTGTGTGGAGGACACGGGGATGCCGGTAAGGGTGGCAAGCAGCAGGTTCGCGGCGCCCGCCAGGTCGGCGGAGAAGCCCTGGTACTTTTCGAGCTTGACCATGCTCTGGCCAACGGACTTGATGATGCGCTCGCCGCCCACGCTGGTGCCGATGCCCATGGTGGCCGAGCATAGCAGCATAATCCAGATGGGGATGCCGGCATCGCCGACGCTCGTCTGGCCGCTGGCAAAGGCCACGCCTAAAAAGAGCACGCCGATGAACTTCTGTCCATCCTGCGCGCCGTGCATAAAGCTCATGGCCGCAGCGCTCGCGATCTGAGCGTATTTAAAGAAGACATTGGCACGTCGCCTGTTGGCGGCGGCGAAAAGAATCGAGACGAGCTTGCACAGGACCCAGCCCATGACAAAGCCCAGACCGATGGAGAGCGCCAGGCCGTAGATGACCTTCATCCACTCGTGGACGTTGACGCTGCTCGCACCGCCGAGGGCGATGGCGGCACCGGTCAGGCCGGCGATAAGGCTGTGGCTTTGCGAGGTGGGGATGCCAAAACGCGACGCTGTGGCGCCGTAGACGACGATGGAGAACAGCGCCGCGCACAGACAGGCGAGCGCCATGGTGCTGTTTCCTCCAAAGTCGACAATATGGGAGATGGTGTTGGCGACGCTCGCGTTAAAGTGCGTCATGATGAGCACGCCAAGGAAGTTGAATGCGGCACTCATGAGAATAGCGGCGCGGGCGGGCATGCAACGCGTAGTGACGCAGGTCGCGATGGCGTTGGGTGCGTCGGTCCATCCATTGACGAAGATGGCGCCGAGCGCGAGGATCACGGTGACGGCAAGGACTGGGTTCGACACAAGTTGGCCGAGGAAGGTTGAGAACGTTACGTCCATATATGGGCTTTCTCGAAGTTTGCAGGCACGTTACAGAAACATGATAAATCGTATCACCTCCTGCGGGTTTCTTTACCGAGTTCTGATGGGAGCAGTGAATTTTTTGGCACTAAAAATGAATATTAGCCCTGTTGACCGTGGGTGTTCTTTTTGCTAACACACCATGCGGACACATGCGATCGCTCCGGCACCCCAAAACCACAGCCTGTTCGCTTTACAACATGCAAACATGCGTTCGATAATAGGAGGCATGGAATATCGACAGACAGATGGCAAAACTCGGCGCGTGCACAAGCAGTATGTGGACGTCGTGGCTCGCATCCTCGCGGGCGGACAGGTCGTGCCGGTCACCGTCTGCTGGGTCGACGGTCGTTGCTTTACGATTGACGAGATTGTCTCGACCACTGGGTTTGGCCTGACGGTTCACGGCATTCGTACGGCAACCTATAAGGTGCGTTTTGGCGGGCACGCGACCGAGTTGTATCTGGAGGACCAGGCGCGCGAACGGCCGGACGGCTCGCAGGCCCACGTGATGCGTTGGTGGGTCTGGGCGTTTGACCGCACGCTCGAGGGCGAGCGCCGTAGGTAGGGACGCACGGCGTTCGGGTACAATGGTAGGAATCTTGTCATCTGCTGCGCCGTCATTCGCGGCGCTTTTTGAAAGGACGAAGCTATGAACGATATCCAGGGCTATCAGAACGGCCCCGTCGAGACCGGCGCAAGCCGCGCCAAGGAGATGTCGCCGCGCGCGTACAATCTCGCCATGTCTGCCCTGATCTTCTTGGGCTTTTGCGCCATGGGCGCCGGCGCCTACTTTACGAGCACCATGTCGTTTGCGCGCATGATGATGAGCGGGGCCGCCCTGCCGCTGGTTTTTGGCTCGTTTATCCTGACCATTGTCGGCATCGTCATGATGTCAGCTGCCGCCAGCAAGCAGTCCGTGGGCCTGTCCCTTGTGGGCTACGTAATCTTTGCGAGTACCTTTGGCCTGACCGCGTCGTTTGGCCTTGCCAACTACGACCTGCCCACCATCAACACTGCCTTTATCGCCACGGCCGCCATCACCTTTGTCTTTGGCGCCTTGGGCGTGACGTTCCCCAAGTTTTTCCAGCGCGTATATGGCATCGGTTTTGGCATTCTGCTCGCCACGATTCTGGTTGAGATCGTGCTGATGTTCATGGGCGTCTCGCAGACCATCACCGACCTGATCGTGATCGTGGTGTTCGCCGGCTTTATTGGTTACGACACCTATGTTGCCACGACGGTGCCACCCACGCTGCCCAATGCGGTGCTCATGGCGTCCAACCTGTTCGTGGACATTATCAACGTGTTCCTGCGCATCCTGAACATCCTCGGTCGTCGCGACTAGCGCGGGGGATTGCAGCGTTTCTTGTCGGACGCGGTAAAACGATGCGAAAGGCGGTCCTGCGGGGCCGTCTTTTTTGTGCGCGGCGGGGTATCATGGATGGGAAAAAGCCGATAGCGGCAGCGACAGGAAAGGTGGCCACGTATGGCAGACGTCGACAACAGGAACCGTAACCGCAGGCCCAACCGCGCGGGACAGCCCAACCCCAAGCGCGAGGCCCGCGCCAAGGCCGCCGAGCGTCACGTGGCAACTGTGTCCGAGGCGTGTGCCAAGGATATCGAGCGCTCGCTTGCCGGCGTTCGCGAATTCGACGGTATGCCTGCCGGCTTTGTCGCGGCGATGAAGGCCAAGGCCCAGAAGGCTGCGGCTGCCGAGGAGCCGGTTGCCGAGGAGTCTGAGTCCGCTGAGGTTGCGTCCGCCGAGGCTGAGGTTGCGTCCGCCGAGGCTGAGGTTGCGGCTGAACCTGCGCCCGCAGAGGAGACCGACGAAGTCGAGTCCGCGCCTGCTGCTGAGGAGCCCGCTCCGGTCCTGCCCGAGGTCACTGTGCTTGATGCCTCCGCCACGCAGGCAATCCTCGATAACGGTCGCGGCTATGCGCAGTTCTGCGACATGGCCGTGCTCGCCTTTGCCTCGTTTACCAATCCGGGCGGTGGATATATTCAGGGTTATCTGGGCCAGGAGGCCACGCTGTGCGCCGATTCGTATCTGTACAACGTTCTCGATAAGCAGCGTAAGTGGTACGGCGAGAACCGTCGCCGCAACATCAACTGCGAGCTCTACCGCAACCGTGCGCTGGTGGTGCCTGCGGTGCGCTTCGACCGCAACCACGTGCATGCATACGCCGACGTGATCGTGGCCGCCGCGCCCAACGTTAGGCGCGCCCGCCAGGAGTATCGCGTGAGCGACGATGCTCTGCTGGATGCCCTGCGCGACCGCATCCGCTTTGTCCTTGCCATCTGCGATGAGCTTGGTCGCGAGAAGCTCGTGCTGGGTGCTTGGGGCTGCGAGAACAACGGCTTTGATGCCGAGGCCGTGGCCGAGCTCTTCCGCAAGGAGCTCGCGTCGGGCGACTTCAAGGTCAAGCAGGTCTTCTTTGCCGTGCCCTCTACGCGCTGGGATGAGGACTTTGCCAAGTTCGAGCACGTGCTGGCAAACTTCCCCGAGCGCAACGAGGAGTCCTATGCCCAGGTTGCCGCCCGCGCCGCAGCCGCTCGCGCCGCCGAGCAGGCCCAGACAGCAGTCGAGGATGATGAGGACGAGGATGACTGGCGCAAGTACCTGTAAGCGGTGCGCGCGATGTGATATGCCAAGCCGACGGGAGGGGTTGCCCCCGTCGGCTTTTTACTGAATGAGGAGCTCAAGATGAAAAACGTTCTGTGCTTTGGTGACAGCAACACCTATGGCTATGATCCGGCGGGCATGCGCGACGGTACCGCGGTGCGCTATGCGCAGGATGTGCGCTGGTGTGGCGTGGTCCAACGTGACTTAGGCGAGGGCTGGCATGTAATTGAAGAAGGCCTCAACGGCCGCACGACGGTACGCGACGACATGTGCCATCTGGACACTAACCTCAACGGCATTCGCGCGCTTCCGATGCTGCTCGAGGCCCATAAGCCGCTGGACGCCATTGTGATCATGCTGGGCACCAACGACTGTAAGACGGTCTTTAACGTGACAGCTTCCGATATCGCCCGTGGCGCCATGGCGCTGATTCGCGCCGTCCGCGCGTTTCCGTGGACCGACGCTGCGCCTTGCCCGCGCATCCTGCTGATGGCTCCTATCAAGATCAAGCCGCAGATCGCCGATGTATATATGACCGATTTTGACGAGCGTTCCGTCGAGGCATCTGAACATTTTGGCGAGTACTATGCGCACGTGGCCGAGCAGTTTGGCTGCGACTTTTTGAATGCCGCCGAGTTTGCCGAGCCGGGCGATATCGACTATCTGCATATGATGCCCGAAAGCCACGAGAGCTTGGGACATGCCGTGGCAGCCAAGCTCCAAGAGATGCTCGGTGAGTAGCACGGCCCCAAACCACCACAGAGTTCCCCTTGCGGGGGCTTGTTTCGTTTGTTTGTCTTGATCTGTAACAGTTCCAAGGCCGAAAACGGGCTAGATGTTACAGATTAAGATTATTTAGGTCGATATCGATTGTTTGTCTTGATCTGTAACATCTAGGGTCGATTTTGCCGAGTTACTGTTACAGATCGAGATGTTTGTGGGAGCCACCGCAAAGGTGCCTGTCCCCTTTGCGGCGGTTTTGGGCTGCGAATCTTAATATTGCCACATGTGATTGACGGGGCCGGAGCCTTTGCCCATGTTCAGGCCGGCGGCCAGAGCGCCGGTTAGGTAGGCCTTGCCGCCGTTGACGGCGTCGGCAAGATCCATGCCCTGGGCCAGCGCGCAGGCGATGGCGGACGAAAGCGTGCAGCCGGTGCCGTGTGTGTTGTCGGTCTCGATGCGCTTGTGGCGGAACCACGTGGTGAGCGGATCGCCCAGATGGTTGCCCTCGTCATCGAGTGGCGCGGGTTCGGCCAATACATCGTTAGCCTCGTTGACAAGATGCCCACCCTTAACGAGGGATGCGCAACCAAAGCGGCGGGTGAGGAGCATGGCAGCATTTTGCTGTGTGCGCTCGGAGTCGACCTCGTAGTCAAGCAGGGCCATGGCCTCGGGAATATTGGGCGTGATGACGGTTGCTAGTGGGAACAGGCGGCGGGTGAGCGCCTCGGCGGCATCTTCGGTAATCAGCCGTGCGCCCGAGGTGGCTACCATGACGGGGTCGACGACCACGTTTGTCGCGTTCCAGGCGCTCAGGCGGTCGGCGATAACCTCGATAATCTCGGCAGAGGAAACCATGCCGATCTTGACGGCGCTGGGGCGGATATCGTCAAATACGGCGTCGATCTGCGCAGCGACGATATCAGGGGAGATATTCTGCACGGCGGTGACACCGAGCGTGTTTTGTGCGGTGATGGCGGTGATGGCCGTCTCGGCATACAGGCGGTGCGCCGTGATGGTCTTGATGTCGGCCTGAATGCCGGCGCCACCGCTGGAATCGGATCCTGCGATGGACAGGACGGCAGGTACCTTACTGCGATCCATGTTTGCTCCCTTGTTCGGTCGGAATCAAATGGGTCTTTAAGCCAGCATTATAAAGATGCCCGGGCCGACTCTATGTCGAACCCGGGCGGGCGATGCAATCTTTACGCAAATGTAAGCAAATGTTCACACGTCAACAATTGACGAACACCATGTTACCGATTGTGGCTCCGGTGACGAGTTAGTCCTCCATGCCGAGGTCGATCGTCGTGCCTTCGAACACCTTGTTAACGGTGCGGACGGCGCACATCTTGCCGCACATGGTGCAGGTGCCCTCGGTGGCGGCGGGGGATTCTTCGTAGCGTTTCTTGCCGGTGACCGGGTCGAGAGCACACTTCCACATGGCATCCCAGTCGAGCTTGCGGCGTGCCTGGCCCATCTTGTCGTCCATGTCGCGGGCGTGCGGTACCTTCTTGGCGATATCGGCGGCGTGCGCGGCAATCTTAGTGGCCATGAGGCCATCGAGCACGTCCTGGGCGTTGGGCAGGCACAGGTGCTCGGCCGGCGTCACGTAGCACAGGAAGTCGGCACCGGAGCTGGCGGAGATGGCACCGCCGATGGCAGCGGTGATGTGGTCGTAACCCACGCCGATATCGGTCACCAGCGGCCCGAGCACATAGAACGGGGCGTTGTGGCACAGGCGCTTCTGCAGTTTCATGTTGGCGGCGATCTCGTCGAGCGCCATGTGACCCGGGCCCTCGACCATGACTTGGACGCCGGCGGCCCAAGCGCGCTTGCACAGCTTGCCCAGCTCGATCATCTCGGCGGTCTCGGTGGCGTCGTTGGAGTCGTAGAGGCAGCCCGGGCGGCAGGAGTCGCCGAGCGAAATCGTCACGTCGTACTCGTGGCAAATCTCGAGCAGCTCGTCAAAGTACTCGTAGAAGGGGTTTTCGTTGCCGGTGACCTCCATCCAGCCAAACAGCAGCGAGCCGCCGCGGCTCACGATGTTCATCAAGCGGCCGGTCTCCTTAAAGGTCTTGGTGACCGACTTGTTGATGCCGCAGTGGATGGTCATAAAGTCCACGCCGTCCTCGGCGTGCGCGCGCACGACCTCGAACAGGTCATCCTTGGTAAGCTTGACCAGCGGCTTTTCCATGTAGCCGATGGCGTCGTACATGGGGACGGTGCCCACCATGAGCGGCGTCTCGTCGATGAGCTGCTGGCGGAACTGGCGCGTCTTGCCCGAGTTGGAAAGGTCCATGATGGCGTCGGCGCCAAAGTCCTCGGCGATCTTGACCTTCTTCCATTCCTCGGCGGCATCGGCTTTATCGCCCGAGATGCCCAGGTTGACGTTGACCTTAGTAGACAGGCCCTCGCCGACACCAAAGGCGCGCATGCCTTTTTTGATGTGCACGATGTTGGCGGGAATGGCGATGCGGCCGTCGGCCACGCGCTCGCGGATGTACTCGGGGTCGCGATGCTCGCGCTCGGCGACTTCCTTCATCTGCGGCGTGATCTGCCCGGCGCGGGCGAAGTCGATTTGCGTGACGAGCTTGGGCTCGGTCTGTGTGCTCATTGGCACGGCTCCCTTCGTTGGCATTACCCATATCAGGTTTGCGGGTCAGGGCGGGCGCGCCCAGTCTCAGCCTGCCGTCTTGTCCTGCAAGCTCCCCGTTTATGTAATGGGCTCAAGTATAGCTCGAATGGGTACGATTGGCCTAACGAGCGTGCCTGTGGGGAGGCGAACATGGAAGACAAGCATCTATATCGAGAGACGCAATGGGATGTATCGGCCGAGGAAAGCCGTGCGCACCATGGCCTTGTCGCGATTGGTTTTGCGGTGCTTGCCGTGCTGGTGATTGCCTTTTGTATCTGGACGTTTGGCGGTCACGGCGGCGCTGCATGGGAGTTCGAGGCTGATGATAGCCTACCGATTATGACGGTGAGGAGTACTGGCGGTAATGCCAATACGCTCGCCGTTCCAGGCGACTATTGGTATCCGCGCGACGAGTTTGTGCAGCTGCAGTTGAGTGGTGGGTCGATTCCTGGTGAAGAAATCGAACGCGTGACTTACGACGTGGCGCTTAAAACGCTGACGGTGCAGCTCAAAGACCGGGGAGACGTCCCCACGACCATGGATATCGCCCTGACGGAATGGCGTCTGGAGCCTCCTGCGGGTGTTACGGTGTCCGAGGTCGAGCACGTAAAGATTACTTATCAAGATGGCTCGACGAGCGAGATTGCAAAGGCCGATGGCTTGGCGGAGTAACGGGGTGTTTGGAAACGGTGGGCCTATTGTGCCCGCGCGTTCATGAAAACCAGGGAGTCTTTGTCTGAAAGCTCGGGGATGTGACGATAGCCGATGTTGAATGCGGTAAGTTCGCTTGTATCCTCGAGCTTGTTTTCTGCCATCCACCGCACCATGGCGCCGCGCGCCTTTTTGCTGGCGGTCGAGCGCTGGATGGGCTTGCCGTTGCGGATGCCTTCGCCAAAGAGGCATGTGACGACCGTGGCGTCGCCCGCGAGGTGGGGCAGAACGGCTTTGGCATACTCTACGCTGGCGAGGTTGACGATCGTGGTGTTTGAGCCTGCCGGGGCGATAGCCCGCGCGAGCTTGTCGCTCCAAAACGCGTAGAGGTTTCGGGCATCGTCGACGGCGAGCTTCGCGCCCATCTCCAGTCGATACGGTTCAACGGCATGAAAGGGGCGTGCGCATCCGTAAAGGCCCGAGAGGATCCACAGATGGTCTTGCAGCCATGCGAGCTGTGCGGCATCCATGACCTCGGGCGCCATGCTCTGGTATTGAATGCCGTGATAGGACATGACGGCAGGGGAGAGGTGACGGGCGAGTGCGGGATTGTCAAGATCGCCGTTATTCAGGATGGGCCGGAACTCACGCAGGGTGTTGAGGCAAGGTCCCAGCAGTTTGTCACTCACGTTCCACAGCGCCTGCAGGCCGCCGCTGCCTTCATTCCGCTCGATATCTAGCAATGCGCGGTGGAGGCGAGCCGTCTCGTGCGCAGAGGGTGGAATGCCCTGGACTTCAAAAGCATCTTGGGCCGCGCGCATTTGCTTGGCGGGCGAAATGATGACCTGCAGCATGGACTCTCCTCTGCCAAGAAGGAAGTTGCGGTGGAATACGGTCTGTCTTGGCCGTTTATGGGCCAGTTTAGTCCGTATTTCACCGCAACTGATGAAGGGTCGGTTAGGCGCGCTCGAGGAAGGCCTTGTAGCCGCGATAGGCCTCGTAGATATCGGCCTTGTTAGCGACCTCCCACAGGGCGTGCATGGACAGGACGGCAACGCCGGAGTCGATGACGTTCATGCCGTACTCGGCCATGATGTAGGCGATGGTGCCGCCGCCGCCCGCGTTGACGCGGCCGAGCTCGCAGGTCTGGAAGTCAACGCCCGCCTCGTCCATGATGTCGCGGATGAGGGCCACGTACTCGGCGTCGGCGTCGTTGGAGCCGCCCTTGCCGCGGCTGCCCGTGTATTTGTTAAAGCACAGGCCGCGACCCATAAAGGCTGCGTTCTTGGTCTCGAACTTGCCGGCGTAGCCCGGGTCAAAGCCGGCGGACACGTCAGAGGAGAGCATGCGGCTGCGGGCGAGTGCGCGGCGCAGGGCCAGCGGGCTGCTCTCGCCGGCGAGCGTCATGATTTCGGCGACGGTGTTCTCGAAGAAACGGCTCGTCATGCCGGTGGCACCCACGGAGCCGATCTCCTCCTTGTCGACGATGAGCGTGATGCTCGTGCGCTCGACGTCTGCCACGTTGATCTGAGCGAGCATGGAGGGGTAGGCGCAGACGCGGTCGTCGTGGCCATAGCCCAAGATCATGGAGCGGTCGAGACCCATGTCGCGGGCGGGGCCGGCGGGCACGACCTCGATCTCGGCAGAGAGGAAGTCCTCCTCTTCGACGTCGTACTGTTCCTTGAGGATGTCCAGGAACATCTGTTTGACGGGCTCCTTGGGGGCGTCCTTGTCGTCCTCGTCAAACTTGACGGGGCGGCCGCCCACGATCACGTCGAGGATCTCGGCGTCGACGGCGTCCTTGGCGGGCTTGGCCATCTGCTCGCTCGAGAGGTGGATCAGCAGGTCGGAGATGGTAAAGACCGGATCGTCGGCCTTGTCGCCGATGTTGATGTCGACGGTGGTGCCGTCCTTTTTGCAGATGACGCCTACGAGCGCGAGCGGGGAAGCGACCCAGTGGTAGCTCTTGACGCCGCCATAGTAGTGCGTGTCGAGATAAGCCATGTCGCCGGCCTCGAAGGCGGGGTTCTGCTTAAGGTCCAGGCGCGGCGAGTCAACGTGGGCGCCCAGGATGTTAAAGCCCTGCTCGAGCGGGGCGGTGCCCAGGTTGACGAGCATGAGGTCCTTGCCGTGATTGGCGGCGTACACCTTGTCGCCGGCCTTGAGCGCGCGTCCCTCGGCGATCACAGTCTCCAGGTCGACGTATCCCGCCTCCTCGGCCATCTTGATACCGGTCTTGACGCACAGGCGCTCGGTCTTGTTCTCGCTCAAAAACTGCTTATAGCCGCGGCAAAGCTCCTCGAGCTCCTCGACTTGCTGTGGCGTGTACTTTTTCCATGCGCAGGGACGCTCCATGACGCAGGCTCCTTTCGGATCGATCGTGCTGGTTGATGTACCGTGAGCCATCGTATCACGCGCGGGCTCACGGTGGCGGGGGAGCTTGATGTGCGGTGGCCGCGGGGCGGGGAGCGTGTAAACTGGAGTGAGCAAACCGTGCCCAGTCCAAAGCGAGGTATTTAATATGTCTGACAAGCGCCGCACTTTTGCCGTTATCGACGGCAACTCGCTCATGCACCGCGCCTTCCACGCCGTGCCGCCCACCATGAACGCGCCGGACGGTCGCCCCACCAACGCGATCTTTGGCTTTCTGAACATGTTTCTTAAGATGATCGATGCCTTTAACCCCGACGGTGTGGTCGTGGCGTTTGACAAGGGCAAACCGCGCGTGCGCATGGAGATGCTGCCGCAGTATAAGGCGCAACGCCCGCCCATGGACCCCGATCTGCATGCGCAGTTTCCGATGATCAAGGAGCTGCTCGGTGCGCTCAATGTGCCGATTCTGCAGTCCGAGGGCTGGGAAGGCGATGACATCCTGGGCACTATGGCGCGCCTGGGCGAGCAGGCCGGCTGTGACATGCTGCTGGTGACCGGCGACCGTGACATGTATCAGCTTGTGACCGAGCACGTTAACGTGGTCTCGACTCGCAAGGGCCTGTCCGACGTGGCGATCATGACGCCCGAGAGCGTAGACGACCTGTATCACGGCATTACGCCGGCGCTCGTGCCCGATTTTTACGGTCTGAAGGGCGATACGTCGGACAACATTCCCGGCGTACCGGGCATCGGCCCCAAAAAGGCGAGTGCGCTCATTGCACAGTACGGCAGCCTGGACGAGGTCATTGCGCACGCTGACGAGGTCAAGGGCAAGATGGGCGAGAACCTGCGTGCACACATCGACGACGCGCTGCTGAGCCGTAAGGTGGCGACCATCCGCACCGATGCGCCCGTCGAGCTCGACTTTGACGCAACGTCCTTCCCGGCGTTTTCTGCCGACGAGGTGTCCGCGGCGCTGGGCACGCTCGGCATTACGGCCATGCAGAACCGTTTCCTCTCGCTGATTGGCGGCGAGGGTGGGGCTGCGGCCGCTGGCAGCGCGTTTGAGATGCCTGCCGTTTCGCGTGCCGCCGCCGGCGATGCCGACGCGCTTGGCGCCGTTGCGGCTGAGGTCTCCCGCGCGATTGATGCCGGCGAGTGGGTCGCCGCCGTGGTGGACGACGACAAGGAAGAGGGCGCGCTCTTTGGACTGACGCGCACGCTGTGGCTGGCGACGTCCAAGGGCCTGTTCGCGCTCGAGGAGGGCGACAGCGGTGCGGCGGCTGAGGTTGAGGGCTTCAACTTCGTCCGCGGCGTGATCGCTGGCGTGCTCGCGCGCCTGTTTATGGAGGGCCGTGTGGCGAGCCCGGATATGAAGGCGCTGCTGCATGAGCTTTCGCCCATTGATTCTTCTGAGCCCGAGCTTATGGATCCGCTGGCCGTCGATTCCACGCGCATCTTCGATACCGTGGTCGCCGCCTACCTGCTGGATTCCGACCGCTCCGAGTTTGATGAGGCGTATCTGGCTGATACCTATCTGCAGATGGCGCTGCCTGCGGCGCGCGGCGCGGAGGGTGCCGGCGAGCACGCTCCTGTTCCCGCTGCCCGCACTGCGGCCCTGACGCTGACGCTCGTGGCGCCGCTGCGCGACCGCATGGCCCGTGAGAACGCTGCCAACGTGTTCGATGGCATCGAGATGCCGCTCGTGCCGGTGCTTGCCAAGATGGAGCGCGCGGGCATGCTCGTGGATCCCGACCGCCTGCGTAATCTGTCCGAGGGCCTGGCGACCCAGATCACCGAGGTCGAGCGCAGCATTCGCGACCTAGCGGGTGATGAGACCTTTAATATTGGCAGTCCCATGCAGCTGTCGCATGTGCTCTTTGATGTGATGGGGCTTCCGACCAAGGGCCTCAAGAAGACTAAGCGCGGCTACTATTCGACCAACGCCAAGGTGCTGAGCGACCTTGCGCGTGACCACGAAATCGTGCGTCTGATCTTGGACTGGCGTGAGAAGTCTAAGATCAAATCCACCTATCTGGACACCCTGGGCCCGCTGCGCCGTGGTGACGGCCGTGTGCACACCACGTACAACCAGACCATCACGGCGACGGGGCGTCTGTCTTCGAGCGACCCCAATCTGCAAAATATTCCGACTCGCTCGGAGCTGGGGCGTACTGTCAAGACGGCGTTTTCGGCAGGCGAGGGAAGCGTCTTTTTGGCGGTGGACTACTCGCAGATCGAGCTGCGTCTGCTGGCACATCTTTCGGGTGACGAGCACTTGGTGCGCGCCTTTAACGAGGGCGAGGACTTCCATGCCGAGACGGCCGCGCGCGTGTTTGGCGTGCCGGTGTCCGAGGTGACGCCCGACTTGCGCAGCCGCGCCAAGGCCGTGAACTTTGGCATCGTGTATGGTCAGCAGGCCTACGGCCTGTCGCAGTCGCTGCATATCTCGATGGCCGAGGCACGCGACATGATCGACCGTTACTACGAGGCCTACCCGGGCGTGCGCACGTTCCTCGACAATGTGGTGGCACGTGCCAAGCAGACGGGCTACGCCGAGACCATGTACGGCCGCCGTCGCCATATTCCTGAGCTCAAGGCCAAAAACCCGCAGCTCCGCGGCTTTGGTGAGCGCACGGCCATGAACCACCCCATGCAGGGTACCGCCGCCGACATCATCAAGATTGCGATGGCCCGCGTGAGCCGCCGTCTGGAAGAAGAAGGCTTTGCCGCTCACATGATCCTGCAGGTACACGACGAACTGGACTTTGAGTGCCCCGTCGACGAAGTCGAGCGCCTAACCACCATGGTCCGCGACGTCATGGAACACGTCGTAGACCTCCGCGTACCGTTGATCGCCGAAGCCAGCACCGGCATAACCTGGGCCGACGCGAAATAGGGAAGCACTCCGTAAGGCAAGCTCGCCCAAGACGCAAGCCCCCACATACTTAAGATTTGGGACAAACACTACTGATTAATTTGTCCCACAGTAACCAAAACAGAGGGGAGCCCCTCCCAACAAGGAGCTCCCCTCTGCTCAAATCATTTCAGCTAAGTATCTAGACACTCAAGACGCCATCTTGGCGCCCGGCTGGGTCCGACGAGCCCCGTTAACGAGCCGCCAAGATGGCGTCGATGAGCGTCAGTACGCCCCCGTCGTTGTTGCTCGGAATGCGCCATTTGGCATGCGCGTTCATGTGCTCCTCGGCATTGTCCACGATAAAGCTATGCCCGACGCGCTCCAGCATGGGGATGTCGTTGTACGTATCGCCCACGGCAGCGGCGTCGGCGATATCGATGCCCAGGCGCTCGCAGAGATGTGCTACGCCCGACCCCTTGTCGACGCCCAGGTTCATAAAGTCGATCCACTCGCGGCCAGCATTGGTGACATAGAGTCGGTCCGAGAATGCCGGGCTGTAGTCCTCGCGAAACGCTGGCTCGGCATCGTAGGCGGGGAAGAAGATCGAAATCTTGTTAGACTCGATGTCAATGCCCTCAAAGCTATCGACGTAGTTGATCGTGTTGTAGTAGACGCTGATCTCGTCGTGGTATTGATGATCGCGGGCAAGTACATAGAACTCGTCGAAGCAGCACAGGACGGGGACAGCGCGCGAATCCTCCGAGGCGCGGCTCAAGACCTGCTGATACAGCGCCACGTCGATAGTGCTCTTATAGATATAGTTGCCGCGGTAGATAACGCACGCGCCGTTATCGGGGCAAAAAGCGATGCGGCTCTTGATGTCCTCAAACATCTCCTCGAGTTTGGGGGCGGGGCGTCCGCTGGCGGGGCAGAACACGATGCCAGCCTCGGCGAGCTTGTCCAGGCGCTCGTCGAGGCCCTGAGGCAGCACGCGCTCGTCGGTCAGTAACGTCTTGTCCATATCGACAGCGAGAATCTTAATGTTGCCGATGTTGGCGTCTGATTCGTAAGTCTGCATAAAACGCGCCTTTCGGTTTCCAGAATGTTTCGGGTGATTGACCCTCTACTTGATAGTCGGGCGTATTTTCGCAGGATTGGCGCATATTTGCATCATCATTCACAAAGTAATGAAAAAACTTTTCAGAAATTTGAATTTGTCGCTTGTACAGCAGGCACTTTAGCGTAATATAGCGACCATCGAAAACGGAGACGGAAAAACAACCGCTTACCGAGGAAAAGGTACCGTTTACGATATTAGAATTGCGCCCGGCGATAGGTGAAAGGAGAGGCAGATGCAGTTCGTAAAGATTATCACTACTGCAGACAATGCCATCCGACGCCAGCGCGCAATTTCCCGACGACGATAACAATCGTCTCTGTCCGCATGGGGCTAAATGCCCCAACAGAGTCATTTTGAGGTCGTTGGGTTTTAGCACGACATTGCTGCATGTTTCAAGGGCATGCTGTGCCGCTTTTTGCTATTTAACCTGATATTGCACGGTTTTTTGACCTCGAAATGACTTGCAACTGACCGATGTTCTAACTAGCTACCAAGGGCGAAAGGAAACAGCCATGAGCAAGGAAAAAGTCGTTCTCGCATATTCCGGTGGTCTTGATACATCCGTATGTGTCAAGTGGCTCCAGGACGAGAAGAATCTCGATGTCGTTTGCGTCTGCGGCAACGTGGGCCAGGAGGAGACCGGCTTGGATGCCAAGAAGCAGAAGGCGCTTGACCTGGGCGTTCTCGATTGCCAGGTGCTCGACCTGCGCGACGAGTTCTCCGATGAGTTCCTGACTAAGGCCATCGCCGCAAACTCCATGTACGAGAACAAGTACCCGCTGCTCTCCGCGCTGTCTCGCCCGCTGCTCGCCAAGAAGCTTGTCGAGGTCGCTCACGAGTTTGGCGCGACCTACGTCGCCCACGGCTGCACCGGCAAGGGTAACGACCAGGTTCGTTTTGAGGCTGCCGTCAAGGCCCTCGACCCCGAGCTTAAGGTTATCGCCCCGGTTCGCGAGTGGGATCTGAAGTGCCGTCCCGATGAGGTTGCCTATGCTCACGCCCACAACGTGCCGGGTCCCGAGGGCGCCAACGACAACCCCTACTCCATCGACGACAACCTGTGGGGTCGCGCCATTGAGTGCGGTCACCTGGAGGATCCCTGGAACGAGCCGCTCGATGACGCCTGGGTTATGACCAAGAACCCCGAGGACGCGCCCGACACCCCGACGTATACCGAGATTGAGTTTGAGGCCGGCAAGCCCGTCGCCGTCGACGGCAAGAAGATGAAGCTCTCCGAGATCGTCATCGCCCTCAACAAGATCTCTGGTGACAACGGCTTTGGCCGTCTCGACCTGGTCGAGGATCGTCTGGTGGGCCTCAAGAGCCGTGAGTGCTATGAGGTTCCCGGCGCCCTGACGCTCATCACCGCCCACAAGGCACTTGAGGACATTTGCGTCGAGGGCGACCTGCTCAAGACCAAGATCAAGCTCGAGCAGGATTGGGCCACCGCCGTGTACAACGGCCAGTGGTACAGCCCGCTCAAGAACGCGCTCGATGCCTTTATGGCCGATACCCAGAAGTTCGTGACCGGTACCGTCCGTCTGAAGTTCTTTAAGGGCAACTGCCATGTCGTCGGTCGCAAGAGCCCGTTTAGCCTGTATGACTACGGTCTGGCTACCTACGACCGCGACACCACGTTTGACGAGAAGGCCAGCGCCGGCTTTATCGAGATCGATACGCTGTCGCTCAAGACGTGGGCAAAGGTCCAGGGTCCCAGCTCCGCTGCCGCCCAGGCCTAGCGCCTCCTTCCCTTGGTATCCGCGCGGCCCATCCGCGTGATACATAACGGGCGCACGGGGTCCCTACCTTTCGTTATGCTTGCTGACACTTCTTAACATCGGTGGCCCCTACGTTCCGCCCGCATAAATGATGCCGCGTCTACGGCTGAGTCCGAGCCCCGCCGGGGTTGTCCAGCGGGGCTCCTTCTATCAATTTGGCGGCTCTGTGCCTATATATATGAGGAGTATCCATTATGTTCAACGCTATCGCGCATGCCTTGCTTGCCCTCGCGCCCGAGTTCGATGCTGCAAAGGTCGAGGATGTTCCTATGAGCCTGAAGGCCTGGATCGATGGTTCGCAAGGCAACATCCGGAGGGAGACGTTGGGCACCAAGTGCCTCGTGCGTCACTTCTTTGCATATTAGCTACATGGCCCCGTGCACGGTGGGGAATGTGTAAAACTTGCGGTTGAAAAATCGCTTTAGCGACATGGCTCATTGCTTTGGGCGCTTGTTTTGGTATTTGGAGAAAGGGGACGGTTCCATGGCTCTTTGGGGCGGTCGTTTTGAGGCGGGAGTGGCCGAGGTCACGCAGGAGTTTGGCGCGTCGCTGCCGGTTGACAAACATCTCTATAAGCAGGATATCGCCGGTTCTAAGGCGCATGCCAAGATGCTGGCGGCCCAGGGCATCATTAGTGCCGAGGACGAGCAGGCGATTGCCGAGGGCCTGACCGGAATCGAACAGGATATCGATGCCGGCAACTTCACCTTCGATATCAACGATGAGGACATTCATATGTCCATCGAGAGCGAGCTGACGCGCCGCATCGGCGAGGCCGGTAAGCGCTTGCATACCGGGCGTTCGCGCAACGACCAGGTGGCGACCGATACGCGTCTGGGCGTCAAGGCGCTGGCCAAGGAACTCATGGAGGCCAATCTTGAGCTGCGCCATGTGCTGGTGGATGCGGCCAAGAAGTACGACAAGGTGATTCTGCCGGGCTACACGCACATGCAGCATGCTCAGCCCGTGCTGCTGTCGCATCATCTGCTGGCGTATTCCTGGATGTTCGCGCGCGACTTTACACGCCTGAAGGCTGCCTTTGATGCCGCTGACAACTGCCCGCTGGGTGCTGCCGCTCTTGCCGGTACGAGCTATCCGCTCGATCGCCAGATGACAGCTGCCGAGCTTGGCTTTGCGGGTGTGATTCCCAACTCGCTCGATGCGGTTTCCGACCGTGATTTCCTGCTCGATTTGCATTACGCCGGCTCCGTCATGGCCATGCACCTGTCGCGTCTTTCCGAGGAGATCGTGGTGTGGTCGAGCTCCGAATTCGGCTTTATCACGCTTTCCGACTCGTATTCCACCGGCTCGTCCATCATGCCGCAGAAGAAGAACCCCGACTTTGCCGAGCTTATCCGCGGCAAGAGTGGCCGAGTCTATGGCAACCTGGTGCAGCTGCTTGTGACCATGAAGGGCCTGCCGCTCGCTTATAACAAGGACTTGCAGGAGGACAAGGAGGGCGCGCTCGATACCGCTCACACGCTCATGCAGTGCCTGTCGGTTATGGCCGGCATGATCTCGACCTGGACTGTCAACGAGGACGCCATGGCGCGCGAGTGTGGTGTGGGCCACTTGGCAGCCACTGATGTTGCCGATTACCTGGCAAAGCGCGGCCTGCCGTTCCGCGAGGCACATGCCGTGGTGGGTCATCTTGTCCTGATGTGTGAGAAGCGCGGCTGCAATCTTGAGGACCTGCCGTTTGAGGTGTTTCAGGAGGCAAGTCCGCTCTTTGAGCGCGACATTACCGAGGCACTCGACATCCCGTCGATTGTCGCCGCGCGCACGACCGAGGGTGGTACCGCCCCTGCTGCCGTTGCCGTGCAGTTGGGAAGCGCCGAGGCGCAGCTCGCGGCCGATGAGGGTGTGTTTGGCTCGTTATCCAAGGTCGTCGAGATGGGCCACGGGGCAAAGTAGAGGTTTGGCTGAAGACGTATTGTCCATTTATTGATAAATCGTTTTAGCTTTACGGGCGTCTGCTGATGCGGGCGCCCCTATTTTGCTGCTATGGGGGAGGGGCTTGTCGAGAACTTCTGTAGGACCTTTGGGCAGGTTGTGAAGGGGGTACGTTCGCGGGTGGCAACCGACCGCCCGCTCTGTTCCATGTGGTTGATGAGCGGTCGGATGGTACTCTAATCGGGCTTCGAAACAGAAGTGACATATATGGAGCGCTTTAATAAATTGCAGCGTTTCAATAAACAGCTTTTTGTTTAACTGCAGCTAAAACTCTGTTACGATGCAGTCCAGGCGGGTGCCGGAATGGGACTTGGGCACGCGCGAACCTACTTGAAAGGCTACCTTATGGCTATCGAGAAGACCTTCATCATGATTAAGCCCGACGCGGTGCGCGATCGCAAGATCGGCGAGATCGTTGCTCGTATTGAGCGTAGCGGCCTTGTCATCGAGCGCATGGAGATGACCACGCTCGAGCGCGCTACCGTCGAGGAGCACTACGCCCATCTGGCCGACAAGCCCTTCTTTGGCGGTCTCTGCGACTTTATGACGAGCGGTCCGGTCGTCAAGATGGTCGTTTCCGGTCTCTCCGCTGTTTCCAAGATGCGCACCCTTATGGGCGCTACCAACCCGCTTGATGCTGCGCCCGGCACCATTCGCGGCGACTTCGCTGTCGATGTCAACGCCAACGTGATCCACGGCTCCGACTGCCTGGAGAACGCCGAGATCGAGATCAAGCGCTTCTTTGGCTAAACCAGCTTTGACTCCTTAAAGCTGTTAGCGTGTGGCTTGGGCGCCGCGGAATTCCAACCGCGGCGCCCTTTTATTCCGGTAGATTTTTGGTAAACGCATAGAAAACTACTAAAGAGCCCCGTCCGGATGTTTCTTCCGGGCGGGGGCTGGCGCTAGCGTATGGCTTTGTAAGTCTTTAGGCCTCGTCGACAATCTTTAGTCCGCGGGTCTGGTCGATCTCGTTGAGGAGATTGACGCGACGCTCGTGGCGGCCGCCCTCAAACTCGGCGTCGAGCCATTCGTCGACAATCATCTTGGCGAGCTCGGAGCCCACGACGCGGGCGCCAAAGGCCAGCACGTTGGTGTTGTTGTGCATACGGGAGAGCTTGGCGCTGAAGGGCTCGGAGCACACGACGGCGCGTACGCCCTCGACCTTGTTGGCAGCCAGGCTAATCCCGACGCCGGTACCGCAGATCAAGATACCCAGGTCGACGTCACCGTTGGCCACGGCCTTGCCCACCTTGTAACCGGCGATGGGGTAGTCGAAGCTCTCGGAGGTGTCGGTGCCATAGTTCACGACCTCGCAGCCGCGCTCCTTCAGGTGCTCGGAAATGATGTTCTTGAGCTCGACGGCGGCGTGGTCGTTACCGATACCGATCTTCATGAGTGGTTCCTCTCTGGTCCGTGCGGCGGAATTGCTAAAGGTTTTACCGCGTTCGACTGCATGATAGCGCGACTTTTGTGTAAACGCTCGGGCGTTTTTTGGTCAAACGCTTTAGCATGCAACAAGACCTGCTTTTCATGAATGAATGCCGCCAGTTTGTGCTTGAGCGCCGTCCGCCGGAACCGTGGTTGCGGTTTTTGATGCATTGTTATCAAATAAAGGAGCTAACTTTTTTGAGAGTCCAGCCCGTTATGCAAGCAGGAGATACCTATGCCTACCGATTCCATCCGTGATGCCGCGTTTTGCGATGTTTTGAACCGCGAGCTTGTCTGTGCACTCGGCTGCACCGAGCCCATTGCCGTTGCCTATGCAGCGGCGCTGGCGAGCCAGACGCTCGGTTGCGAACCCGATCATATGGATGTTGCCTGCTCGGGTAACATAATCAAGAACGTTAAGAGCGTGACCGTGCCCAACTCGGGCGGTATGCACGGTATTGAGGCCGCGGCCGTGCTGGGCGCCGTGGGCGGTGACGCCAAGAGCGCGCTCGAGGTGCTCGAGAGCGTTAACGATGAAGACCGCGCTCGTGTGGCCGAGCTCCTCGCCGACGCTGGCTACTGCGATGTGTCGCTTGTCGAGGGTGTGCCCAACCTCTACATCAAGGTGACTGCGACGGCCGGGGGCCATACCGCGGTCGTCGAGATTACCGATCACCACACTAATGTCACGTGCCATACGCTCGATGGTATTCCGGTATGCGGCAAGTCGGCGGGGGAGTGCGCCGCCTGCGCCGAGCGCGTGGTGGCCGAGCGGGCGGCAGATAACGCCGATACGCCCATGTCCATTGATTCCATCATCGACTTTATCGAGGACGGTGACATTGAGGGCGCCCGCGCTGCCGTTGAGCGTCAGATTGAGCTGAATGGCGCAATCAGTGCCGAGGGCCTTGCGCACGCTTGGGGCGCCGAGGTGGGTCGTACGCTGCTAGGTGCTCGTGCCGATGACGTCGCCTGCCGTGCCCGTGCCCGTGCGGCCGCCGGGTCCGACGCCCGCATGAACGGTTGCGCGCTGCCGGTCGCCATTGTGTGCGGCTCGGGCAATCAAGGCATTACCTGCGCATTGCCCGTCATGGAGTATGCCGAGTACCTGCGTTGCGACCACGAGCGTCTGGTGCGCGCCGTGATGCTGTCCGATCTTATCGCCGTGCATATCAAGAGCTATATTGGTGCGCTTTCGGCGTTTTGCGGTGCTATTTGCGCCGCGTGCGGCGCCGGCGCTGCGATTACCTGGCTGTGCGGTGGCACGCGCGAGCAGATTGGCGCGACGGTCTCGAATACGCTCGGTAACGTGGGCGGCATCGTGTGCGACGGCGCCAAGGCGAGCTGTGCCGCCAAGATCTCGGCTGCCGTCGATGCAGCGATTCTGGGCCATGATATGGCCATGCAGGGTCGCGGCTTCCGCGCCGGCGAGGGCCTGATCCAAGATACCGTTGAGCAGACAATCGCCAGTATGGGCTACGTAGGCCGTGTGGGCATGAAAGATACCGATGTCGAGATCCTCAACATCATGATCGGCAAAACCCAAGTGTGCTAGGACAGTTCGTCGGCTACTTGGTGTTCGTAGAAGGCTTCTACTACGGCGTTAAAGTCGCGGGCGAAGCCTTCCATGGTTCCGCGCCAGGTGACTCGGTTGGGCTTGCCCTGGCCTACATAGGCAGTCTGAATGCCGCAGGCGGGACTAGGGAAGTCGCGTTTGGGATCGTTGCCCACCATAAGGACCTCGTGCGGTTCGAGTCCCATCACCTGAAGCTGCTCTAGATAGTAGGTGGCATCAGGCTTGCAGCGGGTGGCGTTTCCCATGTGCGTGACGAGCTCAAAGGGGGCGTCGGCCAGGTCGCCCCAACCCATGCGGCACTCGATGGCCCCCTGCGGAAAGCTGGGGTTGGTAAAGAGCGCGCAGCGCAGCCCTGCGTCCTGTACGGTCTGAAGCGCGGCGTGTGCGCCCGGCATGGCATGGGCGTTGATGAGTTCGTCATTCTTGTACGGAAGAACTTCGCGGTCGTAGTAGGTAAACGCCTCGTAGATAAGTGGGTCCGAGAGGCAAATGCCGCATCGGCGCTCGACCTCTTCTTGGTAAAACTCAAGATTGGTGCGATTGTCCGTGCTGCTGCGGCGATTGGCGTTGAGGTCGACCAGGATGGTGCCGAGGCGTGCCATCGTGCCACCGCGGCTGCGGCGCCCGATATCCGCGAGCATCGAAGAGACATCCTTAAAATATCGAAGGATGAACGCGTTGAGGTTGATGCTAAGAAGCGTTTCGTCCATATCGAAAACGACTGCTTTGAGCACGCGGGCACCTTTCTCGAAAAATCGTTCCAGAATCGTTGGCTTGGGATACTTTACTCCAAAGCCGTATGCCCAACTGCTTATCGTCAGCTTGTGGAGACAGTCGTTCACAAGATTGCGAAAAAGTCTCCATACGAGTAAAAAATGGCAGTTCACGCTTGAAATCGAACTCATTTCCCCGTAACCTATACGAACGTGATTGCATAAGCGTCACATTAGTATCTGTCGGCTCCCGAGTGTTCCTAAACGTTGTGTGCTTGTCGCACCCTTCTGTAGGTCCTAGCAATCGGGGCCCCGTAGTTCGAAAGGGGTCCACCTTTGAGTGAGATTCAGAACTCGTCCATTTTCTCTCTTGACGATGTCAACGAGGAGGAGATGAACAACCTCATCGACGGTACGATTACCGACTTTGATGAGGGCGATCTCGTTAACGGCACTGTCGTTAAGATCGAGCATGACGAGGTGCTCGTTGACATCGGATTCAAGTCCGAGGGCGTTATCCCGGTCCGCGAGCTGTCCATCCGCAAGGACGCTAACCCTGCAGACATCGTTGCACTCGGTGATCCCATCGAGGCTCTGGTTCTCCAGAAGGAGGACAAGGACGGTCGTCTGGTCCTGTCCAAGAAGCGTGCCGAGTACGAGCGTGCTTGGAACCGCATCGAGGAGAAGTTCAACTCCGGCGAGAACGTCGAGGGCGAGGTTATCGAGGTTGTCAAGGGCGGCCTGATCCTCGACATCGGCCTGCGTGGCTTCCTGCCCGCTTCCCTCGTCGACCTCCGTCGCGTCAAGGACCTCACCTCCTACATGGGCACCCGCATCGAGGCCCGCGTCATCGAGATGGACCGCAACCGCAACAACGTTGTCCTCTCCCGTCGCGTCGTGCTCGAGGAGTCCCGTAAGGCCGAGCGCTCCGAGATCCTGTCCAAGCTCAAGTCTGGCATGCGTCTCCAGGGCACCGTTTCCTCCATCGTCGACTTCGGCGCCTTCGTCGACCTCGGCGGTATCGACGGCCTCATCCACATCTCCGAGCTCTCCTGGAACCACGTCAACCATCCTTCCGAGGTTGTCAAGGTCGGCCAGGAGGTCGAGGTCGAGGTTCTCGACGTCGATCTCAACCGCGAGCGCATCTCCCTGGGTCTCAAGCAGACCACCGAGGATCCGTGGCGCGCACTGGTCAAGAAGTATCCCGTCGGCGCTATCGTCGAGGGCACTGTGACCAAGCTTGTCCCGTTCGGCGCTTTCGTCGATCTGGGCGAGGGCATCGAGGGCCTGGTGCACATCTCCGAGATGGCCAACAAGCACGTCGATCAGCCTTCTCAGGTCACCCACGTGGGCGACAAGGTTCAGGTCAAGGTCATGGAGATCGACCTCGACCGTCGTCGTATCTCCCTGTCCATGAAGTCCGCTGCTGAGACTCTGGGCGTCGAGATCGAGGTTACCCCGCTGCCTTCCGAGAAGAAGGACGAGGAGACTGACGCCGAGTAAATCGGTTTGACGATCACTTGTTTTAAGGGATCCGTCCGTAATGGACGGGTCCCTTTTTGCATTTGGCACCGAGATGCGCAATGCTGCCGGGCTGTCCACAGGCTATTGAATTGTCGGTGCATGAAAAAGCCGACATCCCGCCTCGGGGAGGAGGCGGGAACGCACCGAGTAGACGGAGGGGTGCGGAGCGCGGTCGCGTCTCGACTGACAACGTTGCCCATCGACGGGATTATTGTAGCGCATGGGCGCTTCTTGGTTTATCGTGTCGAGCGCTTGTGTTGTGCCGTTGCCTGTGGCGGCGGTGTGCTACACTCTTGCACTGCTGAGTGGGCCAGACGGTCGCGCGATGTACTGCTTGCGGTACGCGTGAGGAAAGTCCGGGCTCCAGAGGGCGGGATGCCGGCTAACGGCCGGGCGGAGTGATCCGACGGAAAGCGCCGCAGAAAAGAAGACTCCCACCTGCGTCGCAAGGCGTAAAGGGAAAAGCTGAAACGGTGGTGTAAGAGACCACCAGCGTCGTGGCAACACGGCGGCTTGGCAAGCCCCATCCGGAGCAAGCGCGAATAGGAACGCTATGGGCCGGCCCGGTCCGCGTTCGGGTAGCGTGCGTGGAGCTGCACGGTAACGTGCAGACAAGATAAATGACCGTTCACGACAGAACCCGGCTTATCGGCCCACTCGGCACTTTGTTGACGCTGCGAACCCGTCAGCGCGGCAATCTGCCTTTCAAACCTTCGGGCATGACCATAAGGTCAATGCCCTCGGCTTTCAAGGCACCTTGCTCGCGCTGACGGGTTCTCGCCTTCGACGGCGTCAGCTGGCCGATTTGGCGCTCATTCGTCGGTCGCCGCCATAAGGCGTGCTCCCTCCTCTTTCGGGCCAAATCGACTCAGCTGACGCCGTCTCGCTGTTTTTGCCTGGTCATCGGCATCGCCGTTCTATTTACCGGGGTAAACGGTACGGCCTTTGCCGTATTATTGAGGCTGTTTGTTGCTTTGCTTGTTGTTGAGGGGCTTTGTTGGACAGCTATTTTACTCTGCAATCGAATATTGAGGTTTCGGGCGAGTTTGTGGACCGCAAGAGCCGGTTTATTGCCCAGCTGGTCCATATTGAGTCCGAGGACGAGGCGAATGCCTTTATCGAGATGGTTCGCAAGCGTCATTATGACGCTCGACACAATGTTCCCGCGTGGATTTTGGTCGATGGACGCGAGCGCCAGAGCGATGATGGTGAACCGAGCCGCACGAGTGGTATGCCGACGCTCGAGGTGCTGCGCGGTGCGGGGCTCAAAAATGTTTGCTGCGTAGTGACACGCTATTTTGGTGGCACGCTGTTGGGGCCTGGTGGTTTGGTGCGCGCCTATACCGCGGCGACGCAGGCGGCGGTGGCCGCGGCTCAGGAGGCCGGGCAGATCGTCGAGATGACGAGCGTCGTGCCGGTTGATGTGCATGTGGCCTATCCACAGTATGAGCAGGTGCTTCGCTTGGCGCAGGATTCGGGTGCCAAGGTTTCGGATACCGATTACGCGGATGCTGTGACACTTCACTTGGTGTTTAAAGCGGGGGAGCAAGAGCCGTTTTGCGCTAAGATGCGCGAGCTTATGGCGGGGCGCGAGGAGATTGAGGTCAGCGCTCCCGAGTTTGCTGAGTTCTAACGACGACGGCCGGCGTGCATTTGGATGAATCCCAAGCGCGCCGGCTGTCGTTTTATGTCGCTGCCGTTTACTCGGCGAGCTGCTTTAGTACATCGCAGGCGATTTCGACGGCATCGTCGATGCAACCGGGGCAGCTGCGGAGCGGACCCTTATCCGATCCGACGCCCTTGAGCGTGCCGCAGACGGTCGTCGTGTTCTTCTCGCCAAAACGTTTGGCGATCTCGCGCGACAGTTTGTAGGTCTGGCCCTTGGTCTTGGGGTTTTCCATGCCATCGCTCATTACAAAGCCCATGATGGCCACGGCGCCCGAGATGGCGCCGCAAGTTTCGGTCATGCCGCCCATGCCGGCGCCAAAGCCCTCGGTGAGGGTAAAGGCGACCTGGGGGTCGAGCCCGACGGCGGGCGCGAGCGTGCAGGCGACGGCCTGCGCGCAGTTAAAGCTGCGGGCGTGGTATTCGGCAGCCTGAGCCTGGCAGGTGGCAGTGTTGAGCTGAGTGGTATCAATCTGCTTCATCGGTGTCTCCTTGATTGCGGTGTACCCGCCTATGGTACCCTTGCTGGCGCATTCGCTTATCGAGACCGCAGTGCATATCTCATTGTTTTTCGCCATCGAACACTTTCTTAAGATTTGGGACAAATAAACCTGATTAATTTGTCCCATAACCTATCGGCGGGATGGGTTGAGAGGGGTGCGGGGTAGCGGTATCGTGAACCGAATAAAACGTAACCCAGGCAAGGGAGCTAGATATGAGCGAGCAGACCATCGGTACGACGTGTGTTCAGGGCGGCTATCATCCGGGCGATGCGGAGCCGCGCCAGGTGCCCATCTACCAGTCCACCACGTGGAAATACGACACGTCCGAGCACATGGGCAAGCTGTTTGACCTGGAGGAGTCGGGCTACTTCTACAGCCGTCTGCAGAATCCCACGTGCGATCTGGTCGCCGCCAAGATCTGCGAGATGGAGGGCGGCACCGCTGCGATGCTCACGAGTTCGGGCATGGCCGCGAACTTCCTCGCGATCTTTAACGTGGCCGGTGCCGGTGATCACGTGGTCGCGAGCTCTGCTATCTACGGCGGTACGTATAACCTGCTCGCCCACACCATGGGCCGCATGGGCGTGACTTGCACGTTTGTCGCCCCCGACTGCACCGATGAGGAGCTGGAGGCAGCCTTTGAGCCCAATACCAAGCTCGTCTTTGGCGAGACGATTGCCAACCCCGCCCTTGCCGTGCTCGATATTGAGCGCTTTGCCAAGGCCGCGCATGACCACGGCGTGCCGCTGATGGTCGACAACACCTTCCCGACGCCCGTGATGTGCCGTCCCTTTGAGTGGGGCGCCGACATCGTCACGCACTCTACCACCAAGTACATGGATGGGCATGCGGCCTACCTGGGCGGCGTGATCGTTGACCACGGCCAGTTTGACTGGATGGCCCATGCAGACAAGTTCCCGGGTCTCACCACGCCCGACGAGAGCTATCACGGCGTGACCTATGCCGAGAAGTTCGGTCGCGAGGGTGCCTTCATTACCAAGGCAACCGCTCAGCTCATGCGCGACCTCGGCCCCATGCAGAACCCGCAGGCGGCGTTTTTCCTGAATAGCTCGCTCGAGAGCCTGCATGTGCGTATGCCGCGTCATTGTGAGAACGGCCTGGCCGTTGCTAAGTTCCTGCAGAGCCATCCCAAGGTGCGCTTTGTGAGCTATCCGGGCCTGGAGGGCGATAAGTACTATGACCTGGCTCAGAAGTACATGCCCAACGGTACCTGCGGCGTCGTGAGCTTTGGCTTTAACGGTGGTCGCGCGGCGGCCGAGACCTTTATGAAGAGCCTTAAACTCGCCCAGATCGCCACGCATGTGGCCGATGCTCGCACCTGCTGCCTGCATCCCGCTAACGCCACGCACCGTCAGATGAACGATGAGGAGCTCATCGCCTGCGGCATCTCCGCCGACATGGTGCGCCTGTCGTGCGGCCTCGAGGACACGGCCGATCTGATTGCCGACCTTGAGCAGGCGCTCGAGCAGTGCTAGGCTAGCTTCTCGTATGAAGCGACGGAGCCTCTTGGGGTTCCGGTGACATATAGTTCCGATTCCGTAGGCGGGGCCCCAATCGCGGCTGTTTGCAGGCGATTGGGGCCCCGTTTTTGTGTTGCGCCACTCGAAAGGATGGATATGGAGAAAACCGCAGAGCAGCTGCGCCGCGAGCACATTGCCCTAGAGGGCGATACCCATGGCAAGAACAAATGGGCGATTCTGTTTACCGTGCTCATCATGACGTTTATGGCGTGTCTGGATTCGACCGTCGTGACCGTGGCACTGCCCGTGATGCAAAAGGAGCTGGGCGTGGGCCTCGACCGCATCCAGCTCGTGAGCTCGGTGTATCTGCTTGCGACATGCGTGGCTATGCTGCCGTTTGGCCGTCTGGGCGACGTGCGCGGCAAGGTGGGCGTATTCCAGCTGGGCGTCATCGTCTTTACGGTCGGCTCGCTGCTGTGCGGCCTTTCGGCCTCGCTCGAAGTTCTTATCCTGGCACGCATCGTTCAGGGCGTCGGTTGCGCGGCGGCCATGGCTAACAACATGGGTATCATCACCGAGTCGTTTCCGGCGCGCGAGCGCGGTCGTGCTATGGGTATCCTCGCGACCTTTGTGGCCCTCGGCATGACGTGCGGCCCCGTGCTGGGCGGCATGCTGGTGGCAAGCTTTCCCTGGGAGAGCATCTTCCTCATCAACCTGCCCATTGGCGTCATCTCGTTTATCGTGGGGCTTTACACACTGCCGCATGTTAAGCCGGAGGCCGGCGAGCGCCCCATGTCGCTGGCGGAGGCCGCGCGTCGCTGCTTTGCGAGTTCGGCTTTTACGATTAACTTGGCATGCATGCTTATCGTGTTCATCGGCATCGGTGCATCTGAGTTTGTGCTGCCGTTCTATTTCCAGGATGCCCATGGCTTTAGCTCCGATATTTCCGGACTGCTCTTTTTGGCGCTGCCGATGGTGAATGCCTTTATCGGCCCGCTTTCGGGTACGGTTTCGGACCGTGTTGGCTGCGAGGGTCCCACGGCGGTCGGCCTGGGTGTGTACGTATGCGGTCTCTTTGCGGTAAGCACGCTCAACGAGCATTCCTCCATCCCTGTGATCGTGTGCTGTGTCGCGTTTATGTCGTGCGGCACGTCGATTTTCCAGAGCCCCAACAACTCGCTGTACATGGGCTCGGCTCCGCGCGAGGCACTTGGCTTTGCAGGTAGCTTGGGCAGCTTGGCGCGCTATGCGGGCATGGCGCTGGGTATTACGGCAGGTTCGCATATCCTTTATGGGCAGATGAGCGTGGCGATGGGCGAGGCCGTGACCAGTTTTGTTGCAGGCCGTCCGGATGTGTTCCTATTCGGCTTTCGCTCGGTGTTCTACGTGCTTATGGCTGTGGCCGCTGTGGGCTTTGCGCTTGCCATGGTGCGTTTGGTGAAGATGCGCGCCCGCCATTAGCGTGTTGGGAGGCTGTCTGCCACGATTCGCGCCGTCCCAAAAAGACTGGTTTGTGGTGCGATGCGGCTTGTGGGGCGGGCGGGGGTCGGTCCGTGGTAGACTATCGAACAACGTTTATTAATCGCGCGGTATCGTTGCCGCGAGAAGGGGTTGCGCCATGCAGGAGCTTGAGGATCGTATTCGCCATGACGGCATCGTAAAGGCCGGTAACGTCCTTAAGGTTGATGCCTTCCTCAACCACCAGTGCGACGTTGAGCTGTTCGACCACATGGGCGCCGAGTGGGCCCGTCTGTTCAAGGATGTCGAGATCAACAAGATCCTGACGATTGAGGCTTCGGGCATTGGCATGGCTTGCATCGCAGCTCAGCATTTTGGCGGCGTACCGGTGGTCTTTGCTAAGAAGGCACAGTCCATCAACCTCGATGGCGAGCAGTATGCCACGACCATCTACTCCTTTACCAAGCAGAAGGAGTACCCGGTCATCGTTGGCAAGCGCTTCCTGTCCGAGGGCGACAAGGTCCTGATTATCGACGACTTCTTGGCCAACGGCTGCGCACTCGAGGGTCTTATCAAGATCTGCGAGGCTGCGGGTGCCGAGGTTGCCGGCATTGGCATCGCGGTGGAGAAGGGCTTCCAAGGCGGTGGCGATAAGCTCCGCGAGCGCGGCTTCCGCGTTGAGAGCCTGGCCCGTATCGCCGATATGGACTGCGATACCGGCGAGATCACCTTCGCTTAAGCGCGCAACACAAGCGATTGGTATGCGATGTGACAAAGGGACTTTCCCTTTGTCACATTTTTTGTATGAGGGGAGGTGTTGATATGGATGAGAACAAGATGGGATGGCGCGAGTATGCGCGCTATGCCGAGATGTCGGTTGAGGGGTTGGCACGCGACTGCGAGGTTCAGGTGTTTCGTGCGACGGGCCCGGGCGGCCAGGGTGTGAACACGACGGACTCGGCGGTGCGTATGAAACATATCCCTTCGGGAATTACCGTGACGGCGCGCGAGAGCCGTAGTCAGTTTCAGAATCGCGCGAGCTGCCTGCGTAAGCTGCGTGCAGAGCTTGAGCGTCGTGGCCGTCCGCCGCGCCGTCGCGTCAAGACCAAAGTGCCCCAGCGATCGCGCCAGCGCAGGCTCAACGACAAGCACTTCAATGCGATTAAAAAGGCTAACCGTCGCAAGCCGGGCGGGGAGGAATGATCTTCTCAATAAGTTGCGGTGAAATAGGGACTGTTTCGCGGCTTTAACTGCATAAACAGTCCCTATTTCACCGCAACTTAGGTGGGGTTAGCGGGTTGGGTGCCAGACTTGGAGGGCGCCGGGTAGGATGTCGACTTCGATGCGCGAGGCGACGATGGGCTCGCCGTCGGCCTGGATGGGGTAGTCGGGCTCCTCAAAAGTTAGCTCGGCATGGCGGCAGCGGCGCATGCGAACCGGTGGCAACTTGGTATGGTGGCCGTCCTTGGCCGAAAGGAACATAGGCAGGGCTACCGCGCGAGGGACGGGGCCGCAGGCGTAGCAGACGTCGAGCATGCCGTCGCAGGGGTCGGCATCGGGGCAGATGCGATAGCCCGAGCCATAGGTAGGACCAAGCTGAATCGCCATGATGATCGCCCTCACGCGCTCGGCGGGCGCGCCGTCAAAGCTGACTGTCATAGGATAGTTGCGATAGCGTAGGCCAAACTGCTCAAGTCCCGAGAGGGTGTAGAGCGGCGCGCCCGTCAAGCCGGTCTTTTTGCGCAGCTCGGTGGTGCTAAGGCCGATGGCAGCATCGATGCCGACCGAGAGCGTCTGGTCGTAGTACTCAACGGTAGCCTCGCCGCTGCCGCTCGCAGGGCTCCACGAGCGAATGCGCCCGATATCCTGACGCTGCAGCTCGCAGGTGAGCAGCGCGCCAAAATCCTTGCCGGAGAAATCGTCGATGCCGAGCGTCTGGGCAAAATCGTTGCCGGAGCCCACGGGCAGGACGGCAAGAGCGGGGCGGGCGTCCTCCTTTTGCGTCATAAGCCCGTTGACGACCTCGTGAATCACGCCGTCGCCGCCGAGTGCGATAACGGTGCGATAGCCCTGAGCCTGTGCGGCCAGCTCCTTGGCGTGTCCCATACGCTCGGTCAACACCAGGTCAAACTGGGATGCGCGTGCAGTCATGTCCAAAAAGCGTTGCAGGCGCTCGGCAACTTCGCGTGCCGCACCCGACTGGGCGGCTGGGTTGGCGATGATGAGCGTGCGACCAAAATCAGTTGCGTGCATGGGGCGACTCCCGGCGTGTGACATGACAGTGCGGTCGCGCTCAGGTCGAATTAGCCCCGATTGTGGCTGCACGGCGATTATTACATCTACTCTATCAGGTCGTTGTGGCGCTCGATAGCATCCGCTACCGTACCTCCCTCATCCACAATAAGCGAGCGGCGCTTGGGTGAGATGATGCGCTGGGCGGGGTACACGCCGCGGTGTCCGCCGGCGAGATAGCTGATAAAGGCCACGATGACAAAGAACCCGGCGGCCGTGCCGTGGAACAGGTCGATGGCCATCATGCAGGTGGTGATGGGCACGTTGAGGCCGGCGCAGAACACGCCGAGCATGCCGAGAGCCGCCAGAAAACTGGGGTCAAGCCCGGTAAGGCAACCGATCCAGCCACCGAGTGCCGCACCGATGCCAAACAGGGGCGTGACCTCGCCGCCTTGGAAGCCCGCGCCCAGGGTAAGCGCTGTGACGACCAACTTGATGGCTGCGTCCGCCAGGGTGGCGTTGCCTGCAAATCCGGCGCTGGAAAGCCACGTGGAAAGGCCGGCGTAGTCCCAGGCGTCAAGGAGGGCATAGGCGGCCAAAACCACGAGTGCGCCCACGAGTGCGCGAGTAAGGTAATTGGTGATAAAGCGACCGTAAAGGCTTTTGACGGTTCGAACCGACCAGGCAAAGAGGCGTGCCGTCAGACCGAAGATAATGGCGCTGATAACAACGATGACAACCGTCCGTGGTGTCATGTTGGGAACGCTGGCGATGACATTCGCCTCGTACTCGGTTCCCAAGGCAAGTGACGTAAAGTAGCCGGTAAACGAGGCGACCAGGCAGTAGATGCCCGCGGTGTAGTCGATCTTGCCGATAAAGCACATCTCCATGCCAAAGAAAGCTCCAGCAAGGGGCGAGCCGAATACGGCGCCAAAGGCCGACGAGATGCCGGCGAGCATGAGGTCGTGGTGGTCATGTTTTTTGAGGTGGGCGAGGTTCGAGATGTTGCTGGCGATGGTGCCGCCAATCTGCACCGCGGCCCCCTCGCGACCGGCAGATCCGCCCGTTAGGTGCGTGAGCGTGGAGCAGACGAAGGTGAGAACGGCCATGCGCATATGGATGAGGCGTGTGCCCAGAGCGGAGTCGATGACCAGGTTGTTACCGCGTTTGGCGGCAAGGCCGTGGTTTTTGTACACCCATGCGGTGGCAACGCCCACAACGGGAAGCAAGGCGTAGACCCATGCATGGTGCTCGCGATAGTCGGTCGCGATATTCAGCGAGGTCAAAAACGCCCAGGCGGCAACGCCCATGGCGAGCGAGACGATGACGACGAGTGTGAGCAACTTGGCGCTCGCGAGTAGGTTGCGGGCGTTGCGGCGCGTGTCGGCGGCCAAGAGATGCTCGGAGCGGGTGAGCTGATGCCTGCCGGCCATGATGACGTCGTTCAGGGAGAAAAAGCCGCCGTCGTCGAGCGACTGAGAATGATCCTGCGCTTCGTTTGCGCTTTCGGGTTTGTCGGTAAAAGTCATACGTTCCTCTTTTGGGTTGCAACACGAGCATTATAAAACGCGGTAAACGCGACGAGCCGGTGGGTTGGTTTTGGTTTTGTTTCGCGGCTTGCGGCCGACAGATGTATTTGCGGGTACAGGCCAAGTCGCGGTCGCGCGTCGAGGGATTATACTGAGAGAAACATAAAGAATCGGCGCTTTTGTTGCGCGCCGCAGCATGCTAGAGGTGTATATGGCTGAGAAACTCATTCCGTTGGAGGACGCGCAGGCGATCGTCTTGTCGCACGTGAATCGCACCGAAGTCGTCGAGGTTCCCGTGTGGCAGGCCGCCGGTCTTCCCTTGGCAGAGGATACGGTGGCCGATATCGACATCTCGCCGTATGCCAACAGCGCTATGGACGGATATGCCGTGCGCTCGTCGGACTTGGCGCAGGCATCTGGCGAGGCGCCGGTGACGCTCGACGTTATCGGACACGAGGCTGCGGGCCATGTGTTTGAGGGCACAATCGGCGCGGGCGAGACGGTCCGCATCATGACGGGCGCGCCGGTACCCGAAGGTGCCGATGCCGTGGTGAAGTATGAGATCGTCGACGTGCTCGATGGCGACGGCAACGAGGGCTCGCGTGTGAGGTTCTCGGTGCCTGCCAAGGTAGGGGAGAACGTTCGCTCTGCCGCCGAGGAGGCCCATGCCGGCGATGTTGTGATGCACGCCGGCGAGGTCGTGGCTCCGGCGGGCGCCGGCTTGTTGGCGAGCGCCGGGTATGCGAGCGTGAAGGTGCATGCCGCGCCGCGTGTGGGCATTATCTCGCTGGGCACGGAGCTGGTCGCGCCCGGCCAACTGCCGGCGCGTGGGCAGATTCGCGATTCCAATTCCTCGGCGTTAATGGCCGAGGCACTCGATGCTGGGGCCGACCCGGTGTTCTACGGCATTGCGCCCGACGACGAGCGGGCGATTGCCGAGCTGGTGCACCGCGCCGCGCAAGAGTGCGATTTTGTCATTACGAGCGGTGGCGCCTCGGCTGGCGACTACGACTACGTGACGGCGCTGGTTCGGCGCGAGGGCGAGGTGCTGTTCGATCGCATTTCGTTGCGTCCCGGCAAGGCCATTACGTTTGGCCTGCTCGGCGGCAAGCCCTATCTGGGGCTTTCGGGCAACCCCGCGGCGGCCTATGTGGGCTTTGAGATGCTCGCCCGCCCGGCGATTCGCAAGATGCGCGGCTTTGCCGAGGGTGCGCGTCCCGTGCAGCAGGCGGTTCTTACCCACGGCGTGAAGAAGCGACAGGACCGACGCTTCTATGATCGCGCCACGGTTGCGCGCGATGCGCAGACGGGTGAGCTTACGGTCACCGAGGCGCACAGCCAGAACTCGGCGCTGCTCGGAACCATGCAGCGTGCGAACTGCCTGTTGCGCATCAACGAGGGTCCGTGCGATCTTGAGCCGGGCGACGTCGTGGATGTCGTCCGAGTCGATCTGCCCGAGGGCACCGTGCTGTAGGAGGAGTGCTATGGAGTTGAAGATTTCAATCGTGACGTGCTCGGATACGCGCGATCTTGCCCAGGACGAGGCAGGCGCTGCACTCGAGGAGCTCATCGCGGCGCAGGGCTGGACGGTTGCCTCGCATACGGTGGTGCATGACGATGTTGACGAGATCGGTGCTGCCATTGTGGCTGCGGCCGACGATTGCCAGGCCAACGTGGTCATCACCTGCGGCGGCACGGGGCTTTCGATGCGAGACGTGACGCCCGAGGCGACGCGTGCCGTCTGCGACCGCGATGTGCCGGGTATTGCCGAGGCGATCCGTGCATACTCTATGACCAAGACGCGCCGTGCCATGCTTTCGCGCGCCGTGTGCATGCAGCGTGGGGCTGCGCTTGTCATCAACTTTCCGGGATCCACGAAGGCGGCTCGCGAAAGCTGGGAGGCCGTGAGCGACCAGCTGGAGCACGCGGCCCACATGGCGGCGGGCGGTGGACACGCTCGCTAAACTGCTTGCCTGTAGCGGAGTGACCTTATGGGTCGCTCCGCTTTTTTAAGCGGCGACAACGCGAGCGTCTTGCGGCTATCGGTATAAGAAATTATCAAACGATAATTTCTTATCACAAGCATTATTCGCGCTAAAGTATAATTCAATTACAGGATAAAGCCCGCGGCGGGGTGCCCGGGCGTAGCGCTCGAAAGGGTTGAACATGTTCGATATGGTTTCTCGCCGCGGATTCGTCTCGCTTTCTGCTGTCGCCGCTGCCGGCCTTGGCCTTGCTGGCTGCTCGGGCAACAAGACGTCTGAGCCGGCCGGCTCCGATGCGGGTTCTGCCAAGACTTCTTTCAAGAAGGCTGTCGAGCTGCAGGTATTTGCCGCCAACTCGCTCGAGAAAGCTCTGCCCGAGGTTCAGAAGCTCTACACCGATCAGACCGGTACCACCTTTGCCGACACGCAGTTTAAGGCGTCCGGCGACCTTGTCGAGCAGATGCGCGCCGGCGCTGCGGTGGACGTGCTCATCACGGCCTCTAAGGGCACTATGGATAATGCCGAGGCCGCCGAGCTCGTCGATGCCGACACGCGCGAGGACATGTTCGTCAACGACCTCGTGATTATTCGTGCCGAGGGCTTCGACACCAAGGTCGAGGCTATCGCCGACGTCGCGAGCCTGGACGGCAAAATCGCCATCGGCGACGCCAAGACCGTTCCCGCCGGCAAGTATGCCAACCAGGCGCTGGCTTCTGTTGGGCTCTACACCGGTACCGAGGGCGACGACGGTGAGTATGCACCCGAGCTCGCCGACAAGGTGGCTTTGGCCGACAAGGTCGGCACCGCCGCAGCTTACGTCTCTACGGGAGACTGCGTGGCCGGCTTTGTCTACAGCTCCGACATCTTCCGCTACGACGGCATCGAGGAGGCCTTCGTGTGCCCCGAGGATTCGCACAAGCCCATCGTGTATCCGGGTGCCGTTGCCGAGAGCTCCGAGCACGCCGACGAGGCCAAGGCGTTCATCGACTTCTGTCTGACCAACAAGAAGGCGCAGAAGATTTGGGCTAAGTACGGATTTGAGCTTTCCGCGTAGTGCGGCCTGGCGCGATAATTCCATCGTTTTGTGTTTAACTCCGTCCTTGTATTCTCTTGGAGCTTTTCGTGCTTAATAGATTCCGCATGCTTGTCGCCTGTGCTTTGACCTTCGCGCTTTGCTGGGTGCCAGGATTTGCGTTTGCTGGGGAAGCTGAGGACGGGGCTCAGGTTGCTGCGACCGCTCATGGGCTTTCCTATGGGATCGAGGGTTTTGAGCGGTTGGCCAGGGGGACCGCTCGTGCCATGGAGGGCCAGCCTGAGGGCTACCGGTTTCCCGTTGACGAGGACGTGGACCTTGTAGTGGCGCCTGCTGCCGATCGCGTTGTGGTGTGGGTATCGCCCAAGGCGGTCGAGAAGTACGGATTGGATCCGCAGGACAACGAGTGCGCATCGGGTCTCAAGGCTCTCGTCTGTGAACTCGACAGCGCAAACTGCATGGGAGGCGCACGGCTGGAAGACATGGATCTTCCTTGGTATGCCACGACGGAAGCGGCGTTTAATGTCGGTGGGTATACCTATGCCTTTGATGAGCGCGGTGCGAATGGGGACCGCTATGTGGTCATCGCATCAGCCTCGGGTGATGCCAAGGGCGGCGCGCGTTGGCTTGATAGCGCTCAAATCGTGGTAGCATCATCTGTTATGATGCAAGATGAACAGGAGCCCTTGGCGTCCCTTGTCGCCTTTTTGACCGGCATCGACTATCGCCCGCTTTGGGTGTCTATCAAAACGAGTGGCCTTGCCCTGGTGATTGCCTTTGCGCTGGGCCTGTTTGCCGCATGGAAGACTATGGGCACGACGAGCCGCGTGAAGGGCCTGCTCGACTCGGCCTTTACCATCCCCATGGTGCTGCCTCCCACGGTGTGCGGCTTTCTGCTCCTCATGCTGTTTGGCCGCTCGACCGGGGTTGGCCAGTGGCTTATCGCGCACGGCATCTCGATCGTCTTTACCTGGCCAGCGGCGGTGATATCTGCCGTGGTGGTGTCGTTTCCCCTGGTCTACCGCACGGCGCTCGGCGCCTTTGAGAGCCTGGACACGCAGATGCTCGACGCCGCGAGAACCCTGGGGTGGTCCGAGCGCCGTATCTTTGCCAAGCTTATGATGCCACTCGGCTGGCCCTCGATCGCCGCCGGTACGGTGCTCGCCTTTGCCCGTGCGATGGGTGAGTTCGGTTGCACCCTCTTCTTTGCGGGTAACTATGCCGGTATTACGCAGACCATCCCCATCGCTATCTACTTTGAGTGGATGGGTGGCAACATCCCAGTTGCCCTCTTTTGGGTTGTCGTCGTGATTGCGTTTAGTTTCCTGGTCATCCTGTTTATCAACATGTACACCGCGCATTCGCAAAAGTATCGCGAGCGGGGCCTTTCCCGTGCGGAGCGCAAGCGGGCCAAAGAACTCGCCGATACGGACGATTCGCTCGACCCGGTGGGCGGCGATGCCCTGCGTATCGATCGCGAGGCGCTGGCCGAGCTCATGCGCGATGATGCCACTCTGCAGGGAGGTCGATAGGCCATGTCGATCGTTCTGGATATCAAAAAGCGCTATCCCGGGTTTACGCTCGATATGCAGCTTGAGGCTGGAGAGGAGCGCGTGGCGCTGCTGGGCGCCTCGGGGTGCGGCAAGAGCTGTACGCTACGCTGCATTGCCGGTGTGGAGACGCCCGACGAGGGCAAGATCGTCGTCAACGGCGTGACCTTTTTTGATTCGGCGGCGGGCATCAACCTATCGCCCCAGGAGCGTAAATGCGCCCTGCTGTTCCAAAACTATCAGCTGTTTCCCAATATGACGGTGGCCGATAACGTGTGCGCCGGCGTACAGGATGCGGGTGACGTCGCTGCACGCAAAAAGCTCGCCGAGCGCTATCTGGGCATTTTTGGTCTGTCCGATTTTGCCGACCGCTATCCCGCACGCCTCTCGGGTGGTCAGCAGCAGCGCGTGGCGCTTGCGCGCATGGTGGCGGCACACCCGGGCATTTTTATGTTCGACGAGCCCATGAGCGCGCTCGATGCCTACCTTAAGAGCGCGCTCGAGCAGAACATGCTCGACCTGTTCGACGTGTGCAACCGCACCGTGCTCTACGTGAGCCACGATATCGACGAAGCGTGTCGCCTGTGCCAGCGCATTTGCGTGATGCATAACGGGCATGTGGAGGAGATCGGCTCCGTCGAAGATGTGGTCCGCCGGCCGCAAACCTTGGCCGCGCTGCGCTTGACGGGCTGCAAGAACACAAGCCGGGCGTGCAAGATCGGCGACGAAGAAGTTGAGGCTCTCGACTGGGGCATGACCTTTAATGTGGGTCGCGAGGTTCCTGATGATGTGGCGTACCTGGGGATTCGCGCAAGTTACTTCCATGTTGACAACCGTGCCGAGCGGGGTCGTAACAGCTACGACTTACACGTGGCCCGGGTGAGCGATTCGCGCTTTGAGCGGCTGGTGCTGTTGGACGTGCCACGTGTCGATGCACCCACGCGTCTGCAGTGGAAGGTCAACAAGGTGAGCGTGGCTTTCGACGAGCTGCCGCAGGCCGACGAGACCTTGCGCATGCATTTTGATGCGAGCAGGATTCATTTGGTTTGTCGATAGCGCCGGGTAATGCCGTCGGGGATATAGGCCTCGGCGGCTTCGTCTTGCCGTTCGCCGAATGAGGGATGACAAACTCCTATCAATCAAGATAATTATTTATTAAACGACGGCACACGATGCTGTCGTACGAATGTCAACGGTGTTCGCATGGTCGATGACCGTTGATATAGTTGACCTTAACTTGTAAAGGAGGGTGCGCGCATGCCACAGACGACATACATTCGCCGCGTTGCCGCGCGTGCCCTATATATCGCTCGGAGCCGCATATGAGCAGGTATGTTCACGGCTCCGGGAGAGACGACGCACAACTAAATAGTCAACCGCAAAGCAGGTTCCCCAAAATTCCGGGTTTGAGCACGGCAGGGCAATCGCCGCCCGTCGTGCACCGATACCGCTGTTATCCGTTTTTGGTTCGAGAGGGGAACCGTCATGGCTGAAGAATTCGATTTCCATCCGATGTGGGAGAGCCTCGGCATGAATCTTGCCGACCACGACATGCTGCTGGGCGCCGTGGGCCAGATGTACGGCGATATGTTCTTGACGCAGAACAATCGCCCCAAGTCCACGTCCTACCTGGACTTTGTGGCCACCAACATCCACAGCGGCCGTATTAAGGAGATGCTCGACAAGAAGGAGGCCGGCGAGGCCACCAAGATCGTGGGCTCGTTCTGCGTGTACGTGCCCGAGGAGATCGTGCTTGCCTGTGACGGCATTCCCGTTGGTCTGTGCTCGGGCGCCGATTGGGCAACGGATAAGGTCGAGGAGCATCTGCCGCGCAACACCTGCCCGCTTATCAAGAGCTTTGCCGGCTTTAAGCTGGGCGAGGTCTGCCCCTACATTGAGTCGAGTGACTTGGTGGTAGGCGAGAACACCTGCGATGGCAAGAAGAAAGCCTACGAGTTTTTTGCCACGCAAAAGAACATGTACGTCATGGATATTCCCAACGTACACGACGAGTCAACGCTCGTGACCTGGAAGGCCGAGGTCAAGAAGCTCGCCGCCAAGATCGAGGAAGAGTGCGGCGTCACGATTACGCCTGAGCGTCTGAAGGCCGCCATCCACGCCGTCAATGAGAAGCGTCGCGCCCTGCAGCGCCTCGCTGCCACGCGCGCTGCCGACCCTGCGCCCATCAGCGGTCTTGACAGCCTGCTGACCGTTCAGGCCGCCTTTATGGACGACACGCCACGTCTGACCGGAGCCATTAACGATATGGCGGCTGAGTGCGAGCAGCGTGTCGAGGCCGGCGAGGGCGTGGCGCCCAAGGGGACCAAGCGCATTCTGTACACCGGCACGCCCATGGCCGTGCCCAACTGGAAGCTGTTCAACCTTATCGAGAAAGCCGGCGGCGTTGTGGTAGGCGAGGAGTCCTGCACGGGCTCGCGCTACTACAAGGACCTGGTCGACGAGTCCGGTGAGACGGTGGACGAGATGCTCGATGCCATCGCCGAGCGCTACTTTAAGATCAACTGCGCCGTCTTTACGCCCAACGACCAGCGTATGAAGGACATTGTCCAGATGGCCAAGGACCTGCATGCCGACGGCATCGTCGACGTGGCCCTGCAGTTCTGCACGCTCTATGAGATGGAGTCGTTTGCCGTGGAGAAGGCCGCCGAGGAAGCCGGCATTCCGTTTATGCACATCACGACCGACTACGCCGGTGAGGATGCAGGCCAACTGCAAACCAGGATCGAGGCCTTCTTGGAAACCATTTAGGGCTATCCGTCCCGGCGGCTTTCCCAGGCACCCGATCTTGCCGTTCAAACCGTCGCTTGCGTGCGAAAGTACGCGGCGCGCCTCTTTCACGGCAACCTCGGGCACCTGGGAAAGCCGCTTCCTTGGTTGGTTAAAAGGTTTAGGAGTTATATGTCGGAAAATATTGAGCAGCCGTTGCCCAGCACGTTTGAGGAGTTCAACGAGCAGCGCAAGGCCGCGTTTATTCGCGTTAAGGATTATAAGCAGGCGGGCAATCGCCTGGTCGGCTTTTTGTGCAGCTATACGCCGCTCGAGATTATCGATGCCGCGGGGGCCGCAAGTGTCGCTCTGTGCGGTACGTCCGATGAGGTGATCCCCGAGGCCGAGAAAGTGCTGCCGGCAAATCTGTGTCCGCTCATCAAATCGACGTACGGCTTTGCCTACTCGCAAAAGTGCCCGTTTACGTACTTTAGCGACATGATCATCGGTGAGACCACCTGCGACGGCAAGAAGAAGATGTACGAGCTCTTAAACGAGCTTAAGCGCACGCACATTCTGCATCTTCCGCAGGGTCGCGACCGCGCCTACGAGCGCGAGGGCTGGTACGAGGAGTGCCGCCTGCTCAAGGAGGAACTCGAGGGCTTCTACGGCATCACGATTACCGACGATGACCTGCGCGCTGCCGTCCGTCGTCGCAACCGTTTGCGTGCGGCTCAGCTCGAGATGTTTGCGCTGCAGGCCAACCAGCCGGCGGCCATGAGCGGCGTCGACCTGATGAGCACCATGTTCGCTGGTACGTTCAGCTTTGATATCGAGGCCTATACGCAGCAACTGGAGCAAAAGGTTGCCAAGCTGCGCGAGGCCTACGACGCGGGCGAGCGCCCGGTTGCGGCGGATGCCAAGCGCATCCTGATCACCGGCTGCCCCGTGGGCGGCGTGATCAACAAGATCGGTCGCACCATCGAGTCCAACGGCGGCGTGGTCGTGTGTATGGATGACTGCTCGGGTGAGCGCACGGCGGCCATGATGGTCGACCCGGATGCGCCCGACATCCTGCGTGCGATCGCCGACCGCTACCTGGATATCAACTGCTCGGTTATGACGCCCAACGACGGTCGTATGGAGAACACGCTGGCCATGTGCGAGAAGTATCACGTCGATGGCGTAGTGGAGAGCGTGCTCCAGGCGTGCCACACCTTTAACGTGGAGAGTGCACGCATGCAGGAGGCCGTCGAGGGTGCGGGTATTCCGTATATGAAGATCGAGACCGACTACAGCAACGGCGACATGGGCCAGATTGAGACCCGCATCGCTGCCTTCATCGAGACCCTCTAGCTTCCTCAGGCACCGGATCTTGCCCCTCAAACCGTCGCTTGCGTACCAAAGTACGCTGCGCTCCTCTTTCGGGGCAACCTCCGGCACCTGAGAAACCTAGAGCTAAGGCGCCTGAATGCGCCGCTGTCTTTGATGTTTGGATTAGGAGAGAGCCATGATAGGGATCGGGATCGATATCGGGTCTACGGCGGCTAAGGCTGCTGTGGTCGATGGCGCGGGTTCGGTGACGTGGACGTGCGTGCAGCCAACCGGGTTCTCCTCGGTCGATGCGGCCGAGCGTCTGCGCGGTGAGCTCGCCGCAGCCGGCTATGACGTGGCGGGCGACGATGCTCGCGTGGTCGCGACTGGCTACGGCCGTGTCGCCGTGCCCTATGCGCATAAGGTCGTGACCGAGATTACCTGCCACGGTACCGGTGCCGTGCACCTGTTTGGCGATCACGGCACGGTGATTGACGTGGGCGGCCAGGACACCAAGGTCATTCAGCTTAAAAGTGGCCGCGTGGCCAAGTTTGCCATGAACGACAAGTGCGCCGCCGGCACGGGGCGCTTTTTGGAGATCATGGCCGACCGCCTAGGCATTTCCCAGCAGCAGATGGCAGACCTCGCCCGCACCGGCGAGCCTACCAAGATCAGCAGCATGTGCACGGTGTTTGCCGAAAGCGAGGTTATCAGCCTGATCGGTCGCGGTGAGCCGCGCGAGAACATTGCGCGTGGCGTGATCGATAGCGTGGTCTCGCGCGTGGCGACCATGGCCGGGCAGGCCGCGGGCGCCCCGTACTACCTGACCGGTGGCCTGTGCGAGAACGCCTTCGTGGTGGAGCGGCTGGCAGCGCTGCTGGGGTCGCCGGTCACCACCTCGCCCCAGGCCCGCTTTGCCGGTGCCATCGGTGCGGCGATTCGCGCACAGGCGCTCAATTAATGCATCCGCTGCAGGCTCGCATTCATGCGTATACTGGGAGAAAATGATTGACCGATGAGAGGAGGTATCGATGGCTGACGATCAGATTAAGCTCACGTCTATGACTGCCGCGAGCGGTTGAGCCGCTAAGTTGGCTCCCGGAGCCCTCGCCCAGGTCCTGGGCGACTTACCCAATGTGCATAACGACAACCTGCTCGTGGGGTTCGATACCTCCGACGATGCGAGCGTTTTCCGCGTTGGCGAGAACTTGGGTCTCGTGCAGTCCATCGACTTCTTCCCGCCGATGGTCGACGATCCCTATCTGTTCGGCCAGATCGCCGCGGCCAACTCGCTGTCGGACATCTACGCCATGGGCGGGCGGCCGAGCCATGCCATGAACTTGCTGTGCATTCCCAATTGCCTGGGCGTTGAGGTTGCCGGGCAGATTCTGGCGGGTGGCGCCGACAAGTGCGTCGAGGCCGGCTGCTCCATCGCGGGCGGTCATACCATCAACGACGACGAGCCCAAGTATGGCCTGTCCGTGAGCGGCTTTGTCGCGCTCGACCGCATGCTCGCCAACAGCGGCGCGCACGTGGGCGATGTTCTGCTGCTGACCAAGGCGGTCGGCTCGGGCATCATCACCACGGCCATTAAGGGCGAGCTCATCGAGCAGGACGAGGCCGCAGCCATGTTTGACTCGATGCGCACCCTCAACGAGGCGCCGATTCGTCTGGCCGAGGGACTTGAGCTTCACGGCTGCACCGATGTCACGGGTTTTGGCTTGATCGGGCACGCGTGCGAGATGGCCGAGGGCTCGGGTGTGCAGATCGAGCTTACGTCGGGGGCGGTGCCGCTCTTTGATCAGGTGCTCGACATGGCACGTCTGGGCATTATCCCCGCGGGTTCCTACCGCAACCAGGACTTCTTTGGCCCGCGTGTGGCTGCCGACGAGGACCTGGAGCCGGGTATGTTAGATGCGCTGTACGATCCGCAGACCTCGGGTGGTTTGCTCATCGCGGCGCCTGCTGCCGATGTGGATGAGCTCGCGCACCGTCTGCATGCTGAGGATCGCATCGCTGCCGTTATCGGTCGCGTATGCGAGGCGGTGCCGGGCGGTCCTGCCGTTCGTGTTGTTCATTAAGGAAAACCGTTTATGCGACCGTCCGTTGTTCTGGGCGGTCCCTTTTGAAAGGAAAAACTATGTCTACCAAAATTGAAGTTAATACCATGGGCGATGCCTGCCCGCTGCCCGTCGTCAAGACGCTCAAAGCTCTGAAGCAGCTTGATGGCGAGGGCGCTGTGGTGACCTCGGTCGACAACGAGACCGCCGTCAAGAACATCTCCAAGATGGCGCAGGAGAAAGGCTGCACGGCCTCGGTCGAGAAGGTTTCTGACGCCGAGTGGCACGTGACCGTGGCGACCTCTGGCGCCGTTGCCGTTGCCGATCCCGAGCAAGATGGCGCTGCCTTCTGTGATGCCAGCGCCGGCAAGGGCAAGCTCGTCATTTCCGTCTACACCGACTGCATGGGCCGCGGCGACGACGAGCTGGGCCACAAGCTCATGAAGGCCTTCATCTTTGCCGTGACGCAGCAGGAGGAGCTGCCCGCGACCATGCTGTTCTACAACGGCGGCGCCAAGCTCACCGTCGAGGGCTCGCCGGTACTCGACGACCTGAAGGGGCTGGCTGAGCAGGGCGTCGAAATCCTCACCTGTGGCACCTGCCTCGACCACTATGGCATTAAGGACCAGCTTGCCGTGGGCGAGGTCACGAACATGTATGTGATCGTGGAGAAGATGGAACAGGCCGTGCGCGTCGTGCGCCCGTAGCGTATTGGTTGGAGTTGCCATGAGGGAGAAGCGCCCAGCGCTTGTCATCACGTTTCCCACCACGGCTGCCGCCATGGGCTGCGAGTCCCTGTGCATCGAGCGCGGCCTTCCCGGGCGAACGATTCCCGTGCCCGGGGAGGTCGCTGCCGGCTGTGGTCTGGCGTGGAAAGCGTTGCCTGCCGATGAGGAGCTGCTGCGCGGCGAACTCGCCGCGGCGGGCGTTCCCACCGAGGGCTATACCGTGATTGATATGTGGGAGGTCGTGCGATGATCTACCTGGATAACGCGGCGACGACCATGCACAAGCCGCAGACGGTCATCGATGCCGTGACGCAGGCGATGTGCTCGCTCGGCAATGCCGGGCGCGGCGCCACGTCGGGTGCCCTCGATGCCGCTCGTACGATTCACGCTTGCCGTGCCAAGCTCGCGCGCCTTTTAGGTTGCCCGAGGGCGGACCATGTGTGCTTTACGTCCAACTCTACGGCGGCGCTCAACACCGCCATCTGTGGCGTGGTGCGCCCCGGCGACCGCGTGGTCACGACGGTGCTCGAGCACAACTCCGTGCTGCGTCCGCTCAACCGCCTGGCAGCGGAGCGGGGTGTGACCGTTGAGCATGCGGGCTGTGACGTAAGCGGCGTGCTCGACTATGACGAGCTCGAGCGGCTGGTCACGCCCGGTACGCGTGCCGTGGTGGTGACGCATGCCTCTAATGTGACCGGCAACGCGGTCGACATTGCGCGCGTGGCGGCCTTGGCACATGCCGCGGGTGCGCTTGTGATCGTCGATGCCTCGCAGTCTGCCGGTACGGCGCATATCGATATGCAGGCCATGGGGCTCGACGTGGTGTGCTTTACCGGCCACAAGGGGCTCATGGGCCCGCAGGGCACCGGCGGCCTGGCCGTGGCGGAGGGCGTCGACGTGGCGCCCTGGGCCATGGGCGGCACGGGCGTGCACAGCTTCGATGCGTTACAGCCCATGGAGTGGCCCACGCGGCTCGAGGCGGGCACGCTCAACGGTCACGGCATAGCGGGCCTTTCCGCAGGCCTTGATTTTATCGAGGCACAAGGCGGGGTGGAGACGATTGCAGCTCACGAACGCGCACTCGCCGAACGTTTCCTCTCCGGCGCTCGCGAAATCCCCAGCATTGTACTTTACGGTGCGTTTGACCAACCTGCGCGCTCGGCGATCGTGTCGCTCAACGTGGGCGATATCGACTCTGCCGAGATCTCGGACGCGCTCATGCAAGGGTGGGGGATTGCGACGCGCTCCGGTGCCCATTGCGCTCCGCTCATGCACCGCGCGTTAGGTACCGAGCGCCAGGGTGTCGTCCGCTTCTCGTTTGGGTATTTCAACACGACCGAAGAAGTCGACACGGCTATCGATGCTCTGCGCAATTTAGTCTGCTAAAGCTGCTGGACCGTTTATACTTGCGGGACGGGTATTTTGCCCGTCCCGTTTTTGTTTCGACCCGAAAGGTGTGCCTATGCCCTCATCTGCACCGCGCGGTCTGCGCTCCGACCATGTCGTCACCGTCGGCATCGCCCTGTTCTCGATGCTCTTTGGCGCCGGCAACCTTATTATCCCGCCGCTGCTGGCGCTGCAGGCAGGCTCTGCCACGCCGGTTGCCATGCTTGGCTTTCTCATTGCCGCCATCGGCCTGCCCGTCATGGGCTTTATCGCCGTTGCGCTTGCCGGAACGGCGCGCGAGCTTGCCGGCCGCGTGCACCCCAAGTTTGGCGAGTTCTTTGTTGCGGCGGTGTATCTGGCCATTGGCCCGTGCCTGGCCATTCCGCGCACGAGCTCCACGGCCTTCGAGATGCTGGTGCCGCTGCTGCCCGAGGGCGTCTCGCTCAGCACGGCACGCCTGGTGTTTGCCGTTGGATTCTTTATCATCGCGTTTGCGCTCACGCTGCGCCCCGGCGTCATCACGCGCGTGCTCGGCCGCATTACGGGCCCCGCGCTCATTGCCCTTATCGTATTGGTCGTGGGTGCCGCTGTGGTCTCGCCGCTGGGCTCCGCTGCCGCGCCGCAGGCTCCCTATAATGCTGGCGCTGCCGTACAGGGCTTTTTGACCGGCTATCAGACCATGGACCTGCTCGCGTCGCTCGCCTTTGGCATCATCATCGCCGAGACCATCCACGAGCTGGGTGTTACCGATGACAAGCGCGTTGCCTTCGAGATTTCGCGCTCCGGCGTGATCGCCGGTGTGCTCATGGCCATCATCTACTGCGGCTTGGGCCTTGCCGGCGCGCAGCTCAGCACCGTGATGCCCGATGCCACCAACGGTGCCGCCATCCTCGCCCGTTCCGCCTCTATGCACTTTGGCCTCGCCGGCACGGTCGTGGTCTTTGCGATCTTCTTCCTTGCTTGCATGAACGTGTGCATCGGCCTTATCAGCTGCTGTTCGCGCTATTTCTGCGAGACGTATGTGGTCAAAGGGGGAGCGGAGGCTTCCGAGGAGGCCATGCGCCGCCCCTTTGCGGCTCTCGCCTTTGTGTTCGCGGCGTTTTCGTGCGTGCTTTCCAACGTGGGCCTCGACGTGATTCTTATGTTCTCGGTGCCCATGCTCAACGCCCTGTACCCCGTCGCCATCGTGCTGGTGCTTATGGGTCTGGTGCACGGTTTTTGCGACGCGCATCCGCAGGTGTGGGTCTGGGTCGGCGGCGTTGTCGCAGTGCAGAGCGTGATTACCTCGGTCCGCGACGCGTTCTTTGCGGGCGCGTGGCTGCCGTTCGATGCGTTGCCGCTGGCGGATATCGGTGCCGCGTGGGCGCCGGTTGCCGTGGTTGCCTTTGTGATCGGTCTGCTCCATAGTCGTTTTGTCGCACATTCGAGGAGCTAAGGCATCAATGCTTGCACAGGCGGGGAGTCTCCCCTATAATTTCCTTCGCTTTGGGACACGCAAGGTTTAGACCTTAGCTGCTCAACACCTTCGGGACGTGGCGCAGTTTGGTAGCGCGCCTGCTTTGGGAGCAGGATGTCGCAGGTTCAAATCCTGTCGTCCCGACCATATCTTGCGGGCGTAGTTCAATGGTAGAACCCCAGCCTTCCAAGCTGATGACGCGGGTTCGATTCCCGTCGCCCGCTCCATAAGATTGGCTAACGGCTTTGACCCCTTTTGGGACCAAAGCCGTTTTCGTAAACGTGTCGGGTGACGGGGATCGAACCCGCCAGGGTGCGAAGCTGAGAAAATGCGTGAGCATTTTCCAGCGCAGCACGCAAGGGCCGAAGGCCCGCAGCGAAACAAGGATTTGTGAAGCAAATCCTTGGACTTCCCGTCGCCCGCTCCATGTAATTTGCAGGTCAGAGGTACGTTTACTTCTGACCTTTTTTGTTTTTGACCATCCGTCGCGGGACACATCCATTGGCAATGCCGGTCCCAAGTCGTAAGAAAGAAGTGGTTGCTATGGCACAGAGCAAGGTAGAATATCCCACCCCCGATTGCCTGGCACCTGCCGCGATCGAGGCCAAGACCGAGGCCGCCGGCGTTACCAAGGCCAACCTGCCGGTCTCGAAGACCTTTTTGCTCGCCATGTTCGCCGGCGCGTTCATCGCCTTCGGTGGCCTGTTCTTCACGGTCTTTCTGAGCGATGCGACCCTCGGTTGGGGCGTTCAGCGCTTATTGGGTGGTCTTTGTTTTTGCCTGGGGCTGGTGCTCGTGCTCATTTGCGGCGCGGAGCTGTTTACCGGTAACTCGCTGATGGTCTGCGCGCTTAAGAGCAAAAAGATCACGCTCGTCAAGATGCTCAAGGCCTGGGCCATTGTGTGGATCGGCAACTTTGTCGGTGCCCTGTTCGTTGTCTTTTTGATTTACATGGCAGCCATTTACAAGCTCAACGGCGAGGCGGTCGCCAACACCATGGTGAGCGTCGCCGCCGGTAAGGTTGCGATCGATGCCGTCACCATCTTCTTTCGCGGTATCCTGTGCAACATCTTTGTGTGCCTGGCCGTATGGACCGGTACCGCCGGCAAGACTGTGGTCGACAAGGTCGTGGGTATTCTGCTGCCCATTGCCGCCTTTGTTGCCTGCGGGTTTGAGCACTGTGTCGCCAACATGTACTTTTTGCCCATGGGTATTTTGATGCGCTCCTGCGGCTATGGAGCCGATGTCTCCGGCGCCGACGCTCTTAACGCGGCGGGCGTGGCGCTCAACCTTTCGGTCGCCACACTCGGCAATATTGTGGGCGGCGCCCTGATCGTGGCGCTGGGCTACTGGTTTATCTACGCCAACAAGGAGGCCTAAAGGTCCCAAGCCATAACCGACCAAAAGGGACAGGTTTATTTTGGCAGGTTTTGGACGAGGCGCTGCGCCGCCTTGCCACGAGCTGCCATAATGGACCTGTCCCTTTTGCGTGCGCGTCGTCATTGTTTGGCAAATGACGACCATGGGGGACCTGCTATTTATTGAATATGTCGAAAGGCTTTCCATGAGCGACTGCGAATCCATGCCCGCCGAGGTGCGCGACCGCCTGCGCTCCATTCCCGCCGTTCATGAGCTGCTGTCCGAGTGGCCGGTCATGAAGGCCGCCGGCGATGCGGGCGACACGATCGTGCGCGAGGCGATTGATGTTGAGCTCGATGCCGAGCGCGCGGCGATTCGCTCCGGCGCCCCCGCAAGGAACAAGCGCGAGCTCGCCCTGGCCATCGAGCGGCGGTGCCACCGCCTGTCGCTGCCGGCCCTGCGTCCCGCCGTCAACGCGACGGGCGTTGTGATTCACACCAATCTGGGCCGTGCTCCGCTCGCTCCCGCAGCGGTGCAGGCGGTGACCGACGTTGCCCGCAGCTACAGCACGCTCGAGTATGACGTCGCGACTTGCGCTCGCGGGGGCCGTAAGGAACATGCCGCGCGCCTGCTGCGCACACTCACGGGGGCGCAGGACGCCTTGGTTGTCAACAATAATGCCGCGGCGGTGCTGCTGGTGCTTGCGGCCCATGCGGCTGGTAAAGAGGTCATCGTGAGCCGCGGCGAGCTTGTCGAGGTGGGCGGGAGCTTCCGCATCCCCGACATCATGGCAGCCTCGGGTGCCAAGCTTGTCGAGGTGGGCTCCACCAACCGCACGCATCTGGACGATTACCGAAGCGCCATTACGCCCAACACGGCGATGATCCTGAAAGTTCATCCTTCAAACTACCGTATCGAGGGCTTCCACGAGGAGGTTTCGGCGGCGGAGCTTTCTGCGCTGGCGCATGAACACGGCCTTTTGCTTTACGAGGACCAAGGCTCGGGCGCTTTGCTTGCAGATGGGGTGCTCGCCGATGCGGGGGAGAGACCCACGTCCGCCTCGCTTTGCGCCGGCGTCGACGTTGTCTCGTGCTCGGGGGACAAACTGCTCGGTGCTTCGCAGGCGGGCATTATCCTCGGCAGCGCCCAGGCGATCGCCGCCTGCGCCTCTCATCCGCTTATGCGCGCGCTTCGCCCCGGCAAGCTCACGCTCGCGGCGCTCGAGGCCACTTTGCGCTTGTATGTGACCGGTCCCGATACGGCACAGCGGGAGATCCCGGTGCTCAACATGCTTTCCGCCGCGCCGGCTCCGCTCGAGCGTCAGGCCAAGCGCCTGCGCGACCGCATGCTGCGCAAGCTTCGTGAGGCTCAGTGCGAAGAGGTCGTGGAGCTGCAGGTTGTCGAGGGAGCCTCTGCCCCCGGCGGCGGGTCGCTGCCGACCGTCGAGCTCCCAACATTTTGCGTTGCCGTCTGTCCCGTCGATGGGCGCCTATCCGCCGATGGCCTAAAGCGAGCCTTGGTTCAGGAGCCCGATACGCCGGTTGTGACGCGTGTGCGCCACGACCAGGTGCTGTTTGACGTTCGCACGCTTTTGCGCGACACCGACCTTGACCTGTGTGCGTCGGCGCTGGCGGATGCCGTGCGGGCAGGTTTGCGTCGATGACTACGCGTGAGCTTGTCGAATGTCCCGTTGTCGTTGGAACAGCAGGACACGTCGACCACGGAAAGTCGGCTCTTATCGAGGCGCTGACCGGCAAAAATCCCGACCGTCTGGAGGTCGAACGGCGCCGAGGCATGACCACTGAGCTCGGCTTTGGCGAGCTCGAGCTTCCCAGCGGCAAGCTTGTCGGCTTGGTTGACGTGCCCGGGCATGCGCACTATCTGCGCGCCATGGTGCAGGGCGCCACCGGCGTTGACGTCGCGTTGCTGGTGGTTTCGGCCGTTGAGGGCGTGATGCCGCAGACCCGCGAGCACGTGTACGTGTTGGAGCTGTTGGGCGTGAGGCACCTCGTGGTGGCGCTCACGATGCGCGATCTGGCCGATGACGAGACGGCGGAGCTCGCCGAGCTCGACGTGATGGACTTCCTCAGCGATACCGTCTTTGCCGATGCGCCCGTGGTGCCTGTTTCCTCGCGCACGGGCGTGGGCATCGAGGACGTTCGCCTTGCCCTCGATGCCGCCATCGACTCTTTCCTGGCCGATGCCGCATCCCGCCCGGTGCGCCCCGGTCTGGCCCCGCGCCTGCCCATCGACCGCTGCTTCACCATCAAGGGATCCGGGACGGTCGTCACGGGCACGCTTCACGATGCCCCCGTAGCGGTGGGCGACGAGCTCGTCTCATGTCCCGCGGGCGTGCGCTGCCGCGTGCGCGCGATTCAGGTGCATGGTGATACTCCTCGGGCGTTGCCCGGACAGCGCGCGGCGCTCAACATCGTGGGCGACGGTGCGGGCGACCTTCCGCGTGGCGAGGTCCTCTGCGGGTCTGGTGCCGAGGGCTCGACGCTCAGGCTCATCGCCCGCTTCACGTATCTGGGGCGCGAGGGCACCAAGCCCGCGCCCTTCGAGTCCGGTACGCGCGTGCATGTGATGGCGGGCACGGCGGAGGTCCTCGGCCGAATCATGCTCATGGAGGGTGAGGGTCCTATTGAGGCTGGCGAGACCCGCATCGTGCAGGTCCGTCTGGAGGAGCGCCTTCCCGTGCGATCGGGCGACGGCCTCATTGTGCTCGCGTTCTCGCCGGTGGTGCTTATCGGCGGCGGTCGTGTTCTTCTTTCGCGGTGTCGCCGCTCGCGCGTCCTCTCCGCGGGCGAGTGCGCGCTGCTCGGGGCCCTGGATGCCGACGACCGCGCCGCCGCCGTTGCCGCATGGTTGGGGCTGCAGCGCCTGCCCGTGCCTGCCGCGGCCGCAGCCCGTGCTCTCGATCTTTCGGGTGCCGAGGCGGCTGCGCTCCTGCACGGGGCGGTTTCCTCGGGTGACGCCGTGGCGCTTCGTGCCGAGCGCTCGACCGAGGAGCTCTATGCCGCCCCCGCTGTGCTCGATGCCGCCCTCGCCACGCTCTCCGTCACGCTGGCCGCCATGCACGGGGCCGCGCCCAAGCAGACGGGTTTCACGCCGGGCGAGGTCGCGCATGCCGCCTGGCCGACAGCGGGCGAAGACGTCGCGTCCGCGCTCGTTCTCGAGGGCTGTGCGCGCGGCGTGTGCACCGTCGACGGTGCCGAGGTGTTCGACCCGCACTCTGCCGCTGCGGCGATACGTGTGGTGCGCGAGGCGAGCCAGCGCATCGTGGCCGCCCTCGACGAGGCGGGTCTCGGTGCGGCGACGCTGCCCGAGGTGGGTGAGCGTCTGCAGCTCGATCGCGACACCATGACGCGTGCCCTGCGCGAGCTTTCGCTCAACCGCGCGATCGTTAAGATCGAACGCGACGTTGCCCTGTCCGCCGCCGCGGATGCTCATGCGCACGAGCTTGTTGCCGCCGCTATCGAGGCTGCCGGCGGTGCTGCCACTACGAGCGTACTGCGCGAGGCCCTGGGCGTGTCGCGCAAACGAGCCATTAGCATCTTGGAGCACCTGGATGCGGTGCGCTTTACGACGCACGACAAGGATGCCGGCGGCCTAAGATCGCTGCGCTAGGGGTCGTCGTATTGCTAGTTTGGTAAAATACCGCCATGTTTGGGAGCGGATGGGCTCCGGTGGGCCCCGCGGTCCTCAAAACCGTTGCGAGGCGTGCAAAACGTCTTGGATGTGTTCGATTCACATACGTTCCCGCCAACGCATCTTGCCAAAACCACCACAAAGGTGCCTGTCCCCTTTGTGGTGGTATGGACCATATGGACGAAACAGGTTTGAAACACGGGTTTTGCACGTCAGGCACTCAAAAACGCTTCTACCTGCATCGTAATCAAAACGAAACATCCGCTCGTCGGCTTATGCGAAACTTTCCCGCAACAGTGCGATATTATCCATACTCGATAAAGTTCGCGGCGCATAGGGTGCCGCGACCGACATTTTTCGTTTCCCATCATTGGAGGAAGCATGAGCTACACGCAGAAAGTCCTCGAAGAGCTCAAGGCCCGCTATCCCGAGCAGCCTGAGTTCATCCAGGCCGCGACCGAGATCCTCGGCACCATCCAGCCGGCGCTCGACGCCCACCCCGAGTACGAGGAGGCCGCCCTGCTGGAGCGCCTCGTCGAGCCCGAGCGCATCGTCATGTTCCGTGTTCCCTGGGTCGACGACCAGGGCAAGGTTCAGGTCAACCGCGGCTATCGCGTCGAGTTCAACTCTGCTATTGGACCCTACAAGGGCGGCCTGCGCTTTAACCCGACGGTCACTCTGGGCATGCTTAAGTTCCTGGGTCTGGAGCAGATCCTCAAGAACAGCCTGACTACCCTCCCCATGGGCGGCGGCAAGGGCGGCTCCGACTTTGACCCCAAGGGCAAGTCCAACAACGAGATCATGCACTTCTGCCAGTCTTTCATGACCGAACTCTATCGCCACATCGGCCCCAACACCGACGTTCCCGCTGGCGACCTGGGCGTTGGCGGCCGTGAGGTTGCCTACATGTTCGGTCAGTACAAGCGCCTGACCAACGAGTGGACCGGCGTCCTCACCGGCAAGGGCCTCTCCTTTGGCGGCTCGCTCGCCCGTACTGAGGCCACCGGCTACGGTTTGGTCTACTTTGTGGATGAGTACCTCAAGAGCCGCGGCGACTCCTTCGAGGGCAAGAACGTCGTCGTTCATGGCTCCGGCAACGTCGCCATCTACGCCGTCCAGAAGGTCTCCCAGCTCGGCGGCAAGGTGCTGGCCTGCTCCGATACTCACGGCTGGGTCGAGGATCCCGACGGCATCGATTACACCGTGCTCGAGCACATCTACAACAAGAAGCGCTCCGGCCACGACAAGGGCGTTACGCTCGCTATGTACGTTGACGAGAAGCCCAACGCCGTGTGGCACGAGGGCGACGGCCGTGGCGTTTGGCAGCTGCCCTGCGACATCGCGTTGCCCTGCGCTCGCGAGAACACGCTGCTGCTCGAGGACGCCCAGGCGCTCGTCGCCAACGGCTGCAAGGTGGTCGGCGAGGGCGCGAACATGCCCACGACCATCGAGGCCACGACCTACTTCCAGGAGAACGGCGTCGCCTTTATGCCCGGCAAGGCTGCCAACGCCGGCGGCGTGCTCGTGTCCGGCCTGGAGATGAGCCAGAACGCCGAGCACCTGTCCTGGACCTTTGAGGAGGTCGACGGCAAGCTCGAGCAGCTCATGCGCGGCATGTTCCACAACGTGGACGACACCGCCAAGGAGTATGGCCAGGAGGGCAACTTTGTCATGGGCGCCAACATCGCCGGCTTCCTGAAGGTCGCCGACGCCATGCTCGCTCAGGGCGTCTGCTAAATCCAGCTCGACATAGCAACTGATGAGGCTCCCAGCATTTGTGCCGGGAGCCTTTTTCTATGGTGGTGAGGGCCGTGCGCCCTCGTTTGGTACACTAGAGGACACTGGACAAGTGAAGAGATGGGGGAGAACGTGCTCAAGTTCGGTACCTACGTCCGTGTTGGAAACGCGGCCGAAGCCTATGAGCTCTTACAGAAGAACCGCAACAACAAGATTGTGGGCGGTGGCATTTGGATGCGTCTGGGTTCGCGTCGCGTGGCGACGGCGATTGACCTTTCGGCCTGCGGACTCGATCAGATCGAGGAGACCGAGACCGAGTTTCGCATCGGTGCCATGTGCACCCTGCGCCAGCTCGAGCGTCATGCCGGGCTCAACGCGCTTGTCAACAATGTCTTTGAGTTCGCCGTCCACGACATCGTGGGCGTGCAGCTGCGCAATACCGCCACGGTGGGCGGCAGCATCTACGGCCGCTTTGGCTTCTCGGACGTTCTCTCGGCGTTCCTGGCGCTCGATTCGTATGTTGAGCTGACGGGCGCCGGCCGCGTGCCGCTCGCGGAGTTCGTGCGGATGGGCTACGTGCGCGACGTGATCGAGCACATCGTGGTCGTTAAACACGAGTACCGTGCGAGCTACGAGGCCGTGCGCAAGGCCGCGACCGACTTCCCCTCGTTGAACGTCACCGCCGCCTGGTGGAACAACACTTGGCACGTCACCGTGGGCGCCCGCCCGCTGCGCGCGACCCTGCTGCAGGGCGTGGCGTGCGGCCTTACCAACGAGCGGCCTTCCGAGGACGAGCTTCGCGCCCTTGCTGCATCCGTGCGTGCCCTGAGCTACGGAACCAACCTGTGGGGCTCGGCCGACTACCGCCGTCGCATCTCTGCCCCGCTCGCCGTCCAGGCCGTGCGCCGCGCCGCCGGCATCGAGCTTTCGGCCGCGCTTGCCCGCGAGCTCGAGACCGTGCAGGTCCCTAAGTTTGCCACGGACGAGTATTCCTGCCGCCGCGTGCCCGGCGTCGATTCTAGCGAGGTGCGCTAATGGCTGCCAAATTCATCGATCTTTCCTTTACGCTCAACGGCCGCAAGGTCAAGGTTCAGATTGCCCCCGATACCATGCTCTTTTCGCTTTTGCGTGAGCAGGGTTGCGCGTCGGTGCGCTGCGCCTGCGAGACCACCAACTGCGGCCTGTGCACGGTGTGGCTCGACGGCTACCCGGTGCTGAGCTGCTCGGTTCCCGCCGCGCGCGTCGAGGGCCATACCATCACCACGCTCGAGGGTCTCAAGGCTGAGTCCGAGGCGCTTGCCCGCGCCATGGCTGCCGAAGGTGCCGAGCAGTGCGGTTTTTGCGCCCCCGGCCTCATCATGAACGTGCTGGCGCTTGCCCGCGCTGCCAAGGAGGACCCGAGCCTCGTCGCCACGCGTGAGGAACTCTCGCGCCAGCTCGCCGGCAACCTCTGCCGTTGCAGCGGCTACGAGAGCCAGCTGCGCGCCATCGTCCGCTTCCTCAACGAGTCTGGCGTACAGGTGGGCTTCGAGATGCCCGAGCTGCCGGTCAACGACACCAGCTCTGACGGCGTCTCCTACAAGCAGATCACCCACAAGCAGCCCAAGAAGGACTCGAAGGCGCTACTCGAGGGTCGTCCCGTCTACACGGACGACATGGTGCCCGCCGGCGCGCTCATCGTCAAACTCAAGCGCAGCCCCTATGCCCGCGCCAAGATTCGCTCCATCGATACGTCGCGCGCCCTGAAGGTGCCCGGCGTGGTGGGCGTCTACACCTACGAGGACGTGCCCAAGCGCCGCTTTACCATCGCCGGTCAGAGCTATCCGCAGCCTTCGCCCTATGACCGCCTGATTCTCGAGAACCTCGTCCGTTACCAAAACGAGGAGGTGGCGATCGTCGCCGCCGAGACCGAGGAGGCTGCCGACAAGGCGCTCAAGCTCATCAAGGTCGACTACGAGGTGCTTGAGCCCCTGCTCGACTTTACCCAGGCGCTCGATAACGACATCGTGGTTCACCCCGAGGGCGACGTGACCTTTATGTTCCCGCAGGGCGGCGACGTGCCTCGCAACCTGGTGTGCAGCGGCACCAGCGACTTTGGCGATCTGGACGAGGCCTTCGCCCAGAGCGACATCGTCTTTGAGCGCACCTACACCAGCCAGGCCACGCAGACCGCGCCCATGGAGACCTTCCGTGCCTTCGCGACGACCGACGCCTTCGGCCGCATCTCGGTGACCACCTCTACACAGGTGCCCTTTCACGTGCGCCGCATGGTCGCGCAGTCGCTCGACATTCCGCAGTCGCAGGTGCAGGTTATTAAGCCGCGCATCGGCGGCGGCTTTGGCTCCAAGCAGACGGGCTGCTGCGAGATCTTCGTGGCGTTTGTGACACAGCAGACCGGCCGTCCGAGCTATTGCTGCTACACCCGCGAGGAGACCATCACCGCGGGCAACTCGCGCCACCAGATGCAGATGACCGTCAAGCTGGGCGCCATGAACGATGGCACCATCACGGCCATCGATCTGCACACGCTGTCCAACGCCGGCGCGTACGGCGAGCACGCTACTACGACGATCGGCCTTTCGGGCCACAAGAGTCTGCCCATCTACAACCATGTGAAGGCGAGCCGCTTTAGCTGGGACGCCGTCTACACCAACACTAACCGCGGCGGCGCGTATCGCGGCTACGGTGCCACCCAGGGCCAGTTTGCCGTGGAGAGTGCCGTCAACGAGCTCGCCGACATGCTGCACATGGATCCCGCCGACCTGCGCCTTAAGAACATCGTGCGCGAGGGCGAGGTCATGCCGCAGTACTACAACGAGAAGCTCAACGCCTGCGCGCTCGACCGCTGCCTGCTGCGCGCGATGGACATGATCGGCTGGCGCGACAAGCCGCTGGCCGTGGACCTGGGCGACCGCGTGCGTGCTCTGGGCTGCGCGCTCACCATGCAGGGCTCGGGCATCTCCAACGTGGACATCGCCGGCATTGACATGCGCCTGGAAGAGGACGGCTTTATCACGCTTTCGACCGGCGCCACCGATAACGGCATGGGCGTCGACACGATCCTGGCGCAGATTGCCGCCGAGGAGCTGGGCGTGGAGAGCTCGCTGATTGTGGTGCGCGGCGTGGATACCGATGTATCGCCGTTCGACGCCGGCTCGTACGCGAGCTCGGGTACGTACGTGACGGGCTTGGCCGCCAAGAACGCCGCGACCGAGCTGCGTGAGAAGATTTGCGCCAAGGCCGCCCAGATGTGGGACGTGGACGCCGCCGACGTGGTCTTCGACGGCCAGTACGTGCGTCTGTCCGATGAGCGTGCCGCGCGCGAGCAGAACCGCTACCTCACGCTGCGCGACTTTGCCAACCTGTGCGTCAAGAACATCGCGGGCGGCGACGCGCTCACCTCGCACGCCTCTGCCTGCCTGCCCGTTTCGCCTCCGCCGTTTATGGCCGGCATTGCCGAGGTCGAGGTCGACAAGGCCACCGGCAAGGTGACCGTGGTGGATTACGCCGCTGCCGTCGATTGTGGCACCGTGATCAACGAGGCGCTTGCGCGCGTCCAGGCCGAGGGCGGCATTGCCCAGGGCATCGGCCACGCGCTCTACGAGATTGTCGAGCACGACGACCGCGGCCGTCTGCGCACCGGCAACTTTATGAGCTATAAGCTGCCCACGCGCTTGGATATCGGCAGCATTCGCGTGGCCTTTGAGCCGAGCTACGAGCCGACGGGCCCGTTTGGCGCCAAGTCGATCGGCGAGGTCGTCATCAACACGCCGCTCGCCGCTGTGGCCTCAGCCGTCGCACACGCCACCGGCCATCAGGTTCGCTCGCTGCCCATCACACCCGAGAAGGCGCTGCTGGGGGAGTAGCGGGTCAGCGAACAAGTCGTAATTGGCGGGGCAGGGCAACTCGTCCCGCCTTTTGCACTCGTGGTGAGGTCGTGAGCCTGTAAAACGTGTGCGTGCGCTTGTCGCTCGTATCTGCTATCATTCCTAGTCTGTGCGCTCATGCGGGCGTGGCGGAATTGGTAGACGCGCCAGATTTAGGTTCTGGTGGGATTCCCGTGAAGGTTCGAGTCCTTTCGCCCGCACCAACGCACCCGCGTCGGCTTATGCCCTCGCGACTCTTTGTTGCATAAAGGTACCAGCACCTCAGATAAGCTGGGCAGTATGAGGAGGAACGTGTTGAACATCACCGCTTCTGACGTCAAGGACGCCAAGCTCACCGCTACGGTCACCATCCCGGCCGCCGACGTCGACGCCGCGATCAAGAAGGCCTACAAGGACACCGCCAAGAAGTACCGCTTCCCGGGCTTCCGCGCCGGTAAGGCTCCCCGTCCGGTCATCGACTCCGCACTTGGCGCCGAGGCTACCCTCGCTCAGGCCACCAACGACCTGATCGCCGCCAACGAGCCCGCCGTCCTTAACGAGCTGGACATCGTCCCCACCAAGAACGGTGACTACAAGGACCTCGACATCGCCAAGGATCACGAGGACTACACCTACACCGTCGAGTTCTCCCTGCGTCCCGCCGCTGAGCTCTCCTCCTTCGACGCCGTCGAGATCGAGATGCCCCCTGCGGAGGTCACCGAGTCCGAGATCAACAACCAGGTCGAGATGCTCCTCAACTACCGTGCCACCTTCGAGGACGTCGAGGGCCGCGCCGTCGAGGCTGACGACTATGTGACCGTCGACCTCAAGGCCGTCGAGAATGCCGACAACTTTGCCGCCGAGGGCCGCATGCTCATCGCCGGTAGCGGCAGCAACCCCAAAGAGTTCAACGAGGCCCTGATCGGCGCCAACGTTGACGACGTCAAGTCCGTCACCTGGACCGACGAGGCCGAGGAGGGCGAGGAGGCCGAGACCCACACCGTCGAGGTCACCGTCAAGGGCATCAAGGTCCGCAACACCCCCGAGCTCACCGACGAGCTCGTCAAGTCCGACTTTGGCTTCGACAGCATCGACGCTATGCGCGACGCCATCAAGCTCGAGATCGAGCAGGACAAGGCTTCCCGCCTCCCGGCCGAGAAGGAGAACCGTTGCGTCTCCGCTCTCGCCGAGCGCCTGCAGCTCGACGAGATGGACGCCGACTACGAGCAGTCCGTCTTTGAGGAGCTTGGCCAGAACTTCCTGTCCAACCTCGCTGCCCGCGGCATGACGCTGGACACCTGGCTGCCCGCTTCCGGCCTGACCATGGAGCAGTTCATCGGCGACCTGCACAAGCAGGCCAACGACGTTGCCCGTGAGTCCCTGGCTCTCGACGCCCTCGCCCGCGAGCTCAAGATTGAGGTCACCGAGGACGACATCAACGCCGAGTTCGAGAAAGCCGGCGTCAAGGACGTCGAGGCTTCCAAGGCCGAGTTCATCGCCGATGGCCGCATGCCTGCCGTCCGCGAGTCCATCCGTCGCTCCAAGGCCGTCGACCACCTGGTCGAGAACGCCAAGGTGACCGAGGTCGACGAGACCGCCAAGGACGCCGAGTAATTCTCGCCACCTTGCCCGCGAGCGCATGCGTGCGCCCGTGATGGGGTAAAGTTATACACCGGTTATCCGGTTGCTTCGTACGGTGCCAGCCAATGCATAGCATGCGGGCACCGTACGTTTATCTAGAACCAATTTGGTCCGCAAGAGAGAAATGGAGATGCGTATGATCGCTAAGTTCGATTCCGCCCTCGTGCCATACGTTATCGAGCAGACGCCGCGCGGCGAGCGCAGCTACGATATCTATTCGCGCCTGCTCAACGACCGCATCATCTTCTTGGGCGAGGAGATCAACTCCGTCAGCGCCAACCTGGTCGTTGCCCAGCTGCTGCATCTTGAGAGCCAGGATGCCGAGAAGGATATCTCGCTCTATATCAATTCGCCCGGTGGCGAGGTCTACTCCGGCCTGGCGATTCTGGACACCATGAACTTCATTAAGCCGCAGGTCTCCACCATTTGCGTGGGTATGGCCGCGTCTATGGCCGCCGTGCTGCTTTCGGCCGGCGCCAAGGGCAAGCGCTTCTGCCTGCCGCACTCTAAGGTCATGATTCACCAGCCCAGCGGTGGTGCCCAGGGTCAGCAGACCGAGATCGAGATCGTGGCCGAGGAGATCAAGAAGACTCGCCGCGAGCTCAACCAGATTCTGTCCGATGCCTCGGGCCAGCCGATCGAGAAGGTCCAGGCCGATACCGAGCGCGACAACTACCTGACCGCTGCCGAGGCCCTCGACTACGGCCTGATCGACCGTATCGTCACCTCGCGCGATCTCGCCGCGAAGGACGCCTAGGATGGCCGGTAACATGCAGGACAACTTCGACGAGAACGGCAACCCCATCCGCTGTTCCTTCTGCGGAAAAGAGCAGGGTCAGGTTCGCCGCCTTGTTAAGGGCCCGACCAACATCTTTATCTGTGACGAGTGCGTCGCCGCCTGCTCCGAAATCCTTGAGGAGTCGCTGGCTTCGGACTTTATGGACGCCGCCCGCAACGGCAAGCTGCCGGGTTTCCTCAACGATCACGGCCAGGCTGCGTCCCAGCCTGCCGTGGACCCCGAGGCCGAGGGCTTTGAGCTCGAGGACGACCGTCAGGTCATCACGCACGTGCCGACGCCGCACGAGATCTATGACGAGCTTTCGGCCTATGTTATGGGCCAGGAGGACGCCAAGCGCGCCATGTCGGTGGCCGTGTACAACCACTACCGTCGCGTGATCGAGGGCGGCGCCGCGCTTTCGGCCTTTGATGACGGCCTGGACTCGCAGCTCGACGACGATATGGACGAGGTAGAGCTCGCCAAGTCCAACATCCTGCTGCTCGGCCCCACCGGTACCGGTAAGACCCTGCTCGCCCAGACGCTCGCGCGCATCCTCGAGGTGCCGTTTGCCATCGCCGACGCCACCGCACTCACCGAAGCCGGTTACGTGGGCGAGGACGTGGAGAACATCCTGCTCAAGCTCATCAACGCCGCTGATGGCGATATTGAGCGCGCTCAGGTGGGCATTATCTACGTGGACGAGATTGACAAGATCGCCCGCAAGGCCGAGAACCTCTCCATCACCCGCGATGTTTCGGGCGAGGGCGTTCAGCAGGCACTGCTGAAGATTCTTGAGGGCACGGTGGCAAGCGTTCCGCCCACCGGCGGCCGCAAGCATCCCCAGCAGGAGCTGCTGCAGATCGACACGACGAACATCCTGTTCATCTGCGGCGGTGCCTTTGTGGGTCTGGACAAGATCATTGCCGATCGCGTGGGCAACAAGGGCGTGGGCTTTAACTCCGAGATCGCCGGCCCCACCTCGGTCGACGAGAACGACCTGCTGCGCCAGGTGCTCCCGCAGGACCTCAACGCCTTTGGCATGATCCCCGAGTTCGTGGGCCGTACGCCCGTCGTCACCCAGACGCAGGCGCTCGATGAGGACGACCTGGTGTCGATCCTGACCGAGCCCAAGAACGCCGTGGTGCGCCAGTACCGCAAGATGTTCCAGCTCGAGGATGTCGATCTTGAGTTTGAGGACGCGGCCCTGCACGAGATCGCCCGCATGGCGCTCGCCCGCAAGACCGGCGCCCGCGGCCTGCGCGCCATCTGCGAGGACGTGCTGCAGCAGACGATGTTCGACCTCCCCAGCGAGGAAGGCGTCACCAAGGTCATCGTAACCGAAGCCTCCGTAAAAGGCACCGAACAGCCCCAACGCATCTACGGGTAAACCAGCCTAAAACGTGTTTCTAAATAGCCTCCGACCATCCACGGTCGGAGGCTATTTTATATATACGCAATAACCCCAACTACCTGTGTTATTCTGTGTGTTTGTTTAAGCCTCAGCGAAGTCATTCAGACTGAAGTAATCGATACCTAAGGGGAGGAATGTAGGCCCGATTTTCGTAGATTCCGCACGAGCCGAAGACCACGTAATGTGGTCTTCGAGCGAGCCCAGGACCTGACCGAGCAAAAATCGGGCCTACATTCCTCCCCGGTGGGACAGGGAGAGATATATGGAAGAAATGCCCAAGAACTACGATCCGTCGACCAACGAGCCGGCGATTCTGCAGAAGTGGCTCGACGGCGGCTACTACAAGCGCCGTGAGGGCGTGGGCGACTGCACCGTCACCATTCCGCCTCCCAACGTGACCGGCAAGCTCCACATGGGTCACGCCACCGACGACTCCATCCAGGACGCCATCATCCGTATGGCTCGCATGCGCGGCAAGTCTACGCGCTGGGTGCTGGGCACCGACCACGCCGGTATCGCCACGCAGACCAAGGTCGACAAGAAGCTCAAGAGCGAGGGCATCAGCCGCCTGGAGATCGGTCGCGACAAGTTTGTCGACGCCTGCTGGGATTGGACCCACGAGTACGGCGGCATCATCGTCGAGCAGATCAAGCGCATGGGCTGCTCCGTCGACTTCGATAACGAGCGCTTCACCATGGACGAGGATTACGCCCAGGCCGTGCGTAAGGTCTTCTGCGACTGGTACCACGACGGCCTGATCTATCGCGGCAAGCGCATCGTCAACTGGTGTCCCAACTGCACCACCGCTATCTCGGACGACGAGGCCGAGTACAAGGACGAGAAGGGCCACCTGTGGCACCTGCGCTACCCGCTGACCGAGCCGGTCAACGGCCAGGACTACATCGTCGTCGCCACCACGCGCCCCGAGACCATGCTCGGCGATACGGGCGTCGCCGTCTCCCCGAAGGATCCCGAGAAGGCCGCCTTCGTGGGTAAGACCGTCAAGCTCCCCATCGTCGACCGCGAGATTCCCATCTTTGAGGATTGGCATGTCGACGCCAACTTTGGTTCCGGTTTTGTCAAGGTCACCCCGGCCCACGACCCCAACGATTACGCCATGGGTCAGGCTCACGACCTGCCGCAGATCAATATCTTTGATGAGCACGCGGTGGTCGTCGAGGGCTACGGCGAGTTTACCGGCATGAACCGCGACGAGTGCCGCGAGGCCGTCATCAAGTGGTTTGAGGAGCACGGCCTGCTCGACCACGTCGAGGAGCACGACCACTCCGTCATGCACTGCTACCGTTGCGACGCCGCGCTGGAGCCGTGGCTGTCCGAGCAGTGGTTTGTGGCCGTCGATAAGCTCAAGGGGCCGGCGCTCGACGCCGTCAATTCCGGCAAGGTCACCTTCCACCCCGCGCGCTGGACGCAGACCTACACCACTTGGATGGAGAACCTTAAGGACTGGTGCATCAGCCGTCAGCTGTGGTGGGGCCACCGCATCCCCGTGTTCTACTGCGAGGACTGCGGCTGGGAGGACGCCCTCACCGAGGACACCGACGTGTGCCCCAAGTGTGGCGGCCATCACGTGCATCAGGACGAGAACGTGCTGGACACTTGGTTCAGCTCGCAGCTGTGGACCTTTGCCACGCAGGGCTGGCCGCAAAAGCCGGAGCTGCTCGAGGGCCATCACCCCACGACGGCGCTCGTCACCGCGCGCGACATCATCGCGCTGTGGGTCGCCCGCATGGTCATGAGCTCGCTGTACTTCCTGGACGAGGTTCCGTTTAAGGACGTCGTCATCTACCCGACGATCCTTGCCAAGGACGGCAGCCGCATGTCCAAGTCTAAGGGCAACGGCGTTGACCCCATGGACCTCATTGGCATGTACGGCGCCGACGCCATGCGCTTCAACTTGCTCACGCTGTGCACCAACAACCAGGATGTCAAGTTCGACGCGAACATCGACAAGAAGACCAAGAAGCTCATCGACAGCCCGCGCACCGAGCAGGCCAAGTCGTTTGTGACCAAGATCTGGAACGCCAGCCGCTTCCTGCTTATGAACATGGAAGGCTACACGCCCGGCGAACCCGTCGTGGAGACGCCGGCCGACGCCTGGATGTTCAGCCGCCTTGCCAAGGCCGTGAAGATGGTCACCGAGGGCATCGAGAACTACACCTTTGGCGACATGGCCCGCGGCGTGCAGCAGTTCTTCTGGAACGAGGTCTGCGACTGGTACGTCGAGGTCACCAAGGCCCGCCTGAAGGGCGAGGGTCGTCTGCAGGCGCAGCGCAACCTGATCTTTGTGCTCGACACCTCCATTCGCCTGATGCACCCGCTCATGCCGTTCGTGACCGAGGAGATCTGGGACAACATGCCGGCGAGCGTGCTCGATCTGGACGCCGAGGGCAACGTGGACCGCGCCGAGGCGCTCATGATCGCCAAGTGGCCCGAGCCCGCCGACTACGTCAAGTACGTTGACGAGCCCGCCGAGCGCGCGTTTGAGCTGTGCCGTACCGTCGTGTCTGCCGCCCGCGCCACGCGTTCGCGTTATCGCTTGAGCCCCAAGGCCGAGCTCGACGTGGTCGTGCGCGCCGGTGCCGAGGACATCGAGAAGCTCGAGAGCTTGCGCTCCACGATTGAGCCGCTGGCAAACACGGCTTCGCTGGTCATGGGTACCGACGTTGAGAAACCGGCCGCGAGCATTGCCGTGGTCGATAGCGGCGTCGAGGTCTTTGTGGTGCTCGAGGGCAAGGTCGACCTTTCGGCCGAGAAGGCGCGCCTGGAGAAGGAGATCGCCGCGGCCCAGAAGGAGCTTGCCGGCTGCGAGAAGACGCTCGCCAACGAGGGCTTCGTGGCCAAGGCCGCGCCCGCGGTGGTCCAAAAGAAGAGGGACCGTGCAGCTGAGCTCAAGGAGATCCTGGCGGCGCTGACCTCGCAGGTTGCTGACTTCTCGTAAGCGGTACTGGGGGCGCGTCCCGACGCTTTGCTCTCCGCTGCGGACAGTCCTGCGCAAGACGGACAGCACATTAAGTGCTGTCCTTTGCGTGCGGAACTTGCGGCGAGCAAAGCGTCGGGCCGCTCCTAGTGCGGTTACGTGGTTGTTTGCATCTGGCGTGTTAGGGCCACTTGGTTGTGGCCTTGATCTCGCTGCAAGCGGATAGAGGCTGATATTGTCAACGCGAGGGGCTCATTCTTTTTGGTGGGCCTCTTTTTCTGTTATGGGGGACTTTGGGTTATGGCTAAGCGTTCTGGGTCGTATGTCGTTCCTTTCTCGTTTGAGTTGCTTTCGTTTGATGAGGCTGTTGGGCTGGCTGCTGATACGGGGCGGATTTCTGGGGATGCTGGTCCTCTGCTCGAGACGGTTGTCGATATGCTCGATGAGCTGGGGCGTCCGGACGAGTACTTTGATTGCATTCAGGTTGCCGGTACTAATGGCAAGACTTCGACTACGCGTTTTTCGGCTGCTATTCTTCGCGGCGAGGGGCTCAAGACCGCGCTGTATACGTCGCCGCAGCTGGTGCGCTATCCCGAGCGCATGGAGGTCGATGGGCGCGTCGTGAGCGATGAGGCCTTTGCTCGTGGCGTTTCTGCCGCCGTCGAGGCGGGGCATCGCGTGAATGCCCGTCGTGTGGCGGCGGGGGAGCGCGCCTATACCATCACGCCGTTTGATCTGTTGACGGCCGCCGCGCTTGTAGTGTTTGCCGAGGCTGCGGTGGATGTTGCCGTGCTTGAGGTTGGCATGGGCGGACGCTGGGATGCTACGAGTGCGACCGATCCCGTGGCCGTCGCCATTACGGGCATTGGACTCGACCATACGAAGGTCCTGGGCGATACGCTCGAGGCCATCGCGGGGGAGAAGGCTGCGGTTATTAAGCCTGGGCGCCTGGTTGTTTTGGGCGAGGGTACGCATGAGGCGAGCGTTCAGCGCGTGATGGATGCCCGTTGCCGTGAATGCGGTGTGGTGCCGCTCGTGGTGAGTCACGCCACGACTAAAGTGCCGGCGCATGTGGGCGACACGGTTGAGTTTAGCTGCACCACGCCGCGTGCGATTTATACGTCGAGCATGGTCAAGCCGGCCTATCAGCCGCAGAATGCCGCGTGCGCGATTATGCTTTGCGAGGGGTATCTGGGTCGTGAGCTCGACCACGATGCGCTGGATGAGTCGCTTATGGGTTGCCCCACACCGGGTCGCTTTGATGTGCTGGGAACCGATCCGCTTAAGTTGATTGACGCCTGTCATAATCCCCAGAGCTGCGAGAACTTTGTGAGCGCGCTGGACGAGATCGATCCGTGCGTGGAGAACCGCCCCACGCTGCTGTGTGCCGCGCTGGCCGATAAGGACGTGGCGGGTATCGTTGACGTTCTGGTTCCGGCATTCCCCCGCGTGGTCGTGACCCAGACCGATTCCGATCGCGCCCTGCCGGCAGAGGAGCTCGCCTCCCTGGTGGACGCCGACAAGCTCGCGGGCGTGTACCCCAGTGTATCCGAGGCCCTCGCGGCTTTCGATGCCGCGGGCGAGCCTTTCGTAGCAGCCGGTACCATCACCCTAGCCGGCGAAGTAGCGGGGCTGCTCCGTTAACCCATCCCCTCATCAGTTGCGGTGAAATACGGACTGTTTTACAAGCCAGAAGCCTCAAACGGTCCGTATATCACCGCAACTCAAAAGCAGTCAATTTGGGACGGGGCTTTTTTGGCTGCCCTGCGCCTCGAGTTGACTTGCTCGCCACGAAATGGGCCTATTTACTACGTTTGACCGGTAACCCTCGACCATACCGAGAATTGCGAAATCAAAACCGCAGGTAAAGGGCTTGCCAGTTTTGCGAAAACACGGGTATGGTCGACCCACGCGGGCTAAACGTAGTAGATAGGCCGTTTTTGTGGCGGCATTCATGTGATGCGGCAAAGGGACAGCCCCTTTGCCGCATTGCCTAGTCTAAGCGGACCGGATCGTGGGGGTAGGCGTTGAGAATCTCGACGCCGTTCTCGGTCACCAGGGCTAGGTCCTCGATGCGGACGCCGGTGTGACCGGGGAGGTATATACCCGGTTCGATAGAGAACGTCATGCCCGGCTCTACGACCTGCTCGTTGGCGAGCGAGACATCGCCCGGCTCGTGGTCTTGCAGACCGATTGAGTGACCCAGACGGTGCGTAAAGTACTGCCCATAGCCCGCATCCTCAATCACGTCGCGTGCGGCGCGGTCCAAGTCGCACATACGAACGCCCGGCGTGATGAGCGCCTCGGCGGCCTCGTTGGCGCGGCGCACGATGTCGTAGACGTGCGCGGTCTCCTCGTCCGGCTGGCCCCAAAAGAACGTGCGTGTCATGTCCGAGCAGTAGTTGTGACGGCGTCCGCCAATGTCGAACAGCACCACGTCGCCATGCTTGAGCACGGTATCGTCGGGTTCGTGATGCGGGTCGCCGGCGTTGGCGCCAAAGCTCACGATGGGCGGAAAGCTAAAGCCCTCGCAGCCGTGCTTGCGGTACAGGCCGAGCATCTGGTCGGCGATTTCGCGCTCCGTCACGCCCTCGTGGACGAGTTTGATGGCATCGGCCATCACGGCGTCGTTGGCGGCCGAGGACACGCGCATAAGCTCCTGCTCGGCGGCATCCTTGTAGGTGCGCGCGGCGGTGACGGCAAAGTCACCCAGGAAAAACTCGCTTGCGGCGTGGTGCTCTATGAGCGGCATCAAAAAGCCGGAACGCATGACAGTGTCGACGCCAAGCGGCTTGGCTGGGTCGATCTCACTCGCGATGGCGTCGGTCACGACGTCGGTGTCGTTGTGGTAGGCCACGCGGGCATTGTCGTACTCGGGCAGCTGATGCAGGGCGTTAATCAAGATTACCGGCTCGGCATCGCGTGCGAGCAGCACGCCGCAAAAACGCTCGAACATATCGGCATAAAAGCCGGTCAGGTAATAGATCGACCACGGGTCGTTTACGAGCAGCTGCGCGCCGGGGTGCTGAGCCTCGAGCGCATCGAGCACGCGCGCCGCACGCTGGTCATCGACATGTGCCATACATCGTCCTTTCGCTAGGTTGCCACCATGGTATCCCCAATGCCGGCGTAGTCAATTTGGGACGGGGCTATTTTAGCTGCATCAAACATGCGGAATGATAGGTAAAAGTAGTCATAAGAGGGTCGTCCCAAATTAGCTGCTTTCAAAACTATGGCGGATTACGGGGCTGGACCTGTATTACTTGACCATGGGAAAAATCGCGAAATTAAAACCGCAGGTAGACGGCTTATCAAAAATCGAAAAATGCCGGTATGGATGGGGGTCTCCGAATCAGCCCCGTAATCCGGCATAGTTTTGAAATGGCACTAAAGTAGGCACAATCTAAATATCGATCCCAAGGCAAGTTGCGGTGGAATAGTTCCTGGATGCCGGGGTTTTGGCGGAAATCAGGAACTATTTCACCGCAATTGAGGAGGGGCGGGGTGGATGGCGGGGTAGCTAAAAGAGCCCCGTCCCAAATTAGCTGCTTAGGCTGGGTCGATGTCCATGCTGGCGATGAGGTCGATGCCCGTGTTGAGGGGGTCTTCCAGAACGACGTCGCCCATGCGGATGGGGGCCTCGACGACCACGCCGCGGATGAGGTCCATCGCCTGGGCATGGAGTGCCAGCGGGATGGCTTCGGCCGTGCGCACGGGCAGCAGCGCCTCGTCGCCGCCGGATACGGCAACGGTGGTGGTGAGCACGCGCATGGGACAGGTGAGCTCCTGATGTGCAAACTTATCACCGCGCGGGCAGCTGTTGCCGGTTACGGAGCGTACCTCTACCACGGCGCCGTCTGCGCTGCGCTCGACCTCCACGGTCAGGAGGCACTCGGAGGGGCAGGTGGTGCAGTTGAACTGCAGCGTTTCAATCGCGTTTGTGCTCATGACTCTACGCCTCCTCAACGGGGTCGACGGACAGGACTATCTCGCTAACGCCCAGGTCGAGTGCGCGCTGAATTACCTTTGCCGGTAGTGGGAAGCTCTCCATTACGCTCGGTTTAAACGGGCGGACCTTGCCTGCAAACAGCTCCTCGTCGCCTGCCAGAATGCGCACGCGGGCAGCATCGACCGGCCGACGTACGCGGAAGTTGAGCTTAGTGAGTGACACGGCCGTGATGCGTCCCGGCAGTGCGTAGCCTGCGATGCCAGCGGGGGAGACCGTGAGCTGGCAGCCCGCGCCCGCCACTCCCGCCGCGGTGCCGACAGCCCCCAACGCCCACGCCGCCGCAGCCGCACCGGCACGTTCGGACTCGGTCGTCACGTTGTCGGCCAGGTCGTGCACGTGCAGCACGTTGCCGCAGGCAAATATGCCCGGCACGCCCGTCTGCAGGCTCTGGTCCACCACGGCACCGCGCGTACGTGGGTCCAGCTCCACACCCGCGGCAACCGAAAGCTCGTTTTCGGGAATCAGGCCCACCGAAAGCAGTAGCGTGTCGCACGGAACAACACGCTCGGTCCCCGGAATGGGTGCTAGGTGCTCGTCGACCTGACTCACCTCGACGGCCTCCACACGATCGTGCCCGATCACACGCGTGACCGTGGTAGACAGATGCAGTGGAATGCCAAAGTCTTCCAGGCAGTTCTTAACATTGCGACGCAGGCCGTTGGCGTACGGCATGAGCTCGTACACACCCTCGACGGAAATCCCCTCGAGCGTGCAGCGGCGCGCCATGATCAGCCCGATGTCGCCCGAGCCCAAAATGACGGCGCGCGAGCCGGGTTTGAGGTTCTCGATATTGATGTATCGCTGCGCTAGGCCGGCCGTAAACACGCCGGCGGGTCGGCTGCCGGGGATCTTGATCTCGCTGCGCGTGCGCTCGCGGCAACCCATGGCAAGGACGACCGCGCGCCCGATGAGCTGCAGCATACCGGTGGGGCTCATGAGCGTGACGGTGTGGACCGCGGCGTCTTCCGCGGACTCGCCCGAATCAACCCCTATCACCATGCTGTCCAAGAACAGCGCAATGTTGGTCGCGCGCACCTGGTCGATAAAGCGATGCGCGTACTCGGGACCGGTGAGTTCCTGCTTAAAGTGCGACAGTCCAAAGCCCGGGTGAATGCACTGTCGCAGGATGCCGCCCAGATGCTGCTCGCGCTCCACGATGGCCACGTGCGCGCCGGCCTTGTGCGCGGCAAGCGCGGCTGCCATACCGGCGGGGCCGCCTCCGATGACGACCACGTCGAAGGTCTGCGTCGACACTGGCGCTGCGGTTCCGGTCTCCGCGCGTTCGTCGCGCATATCAAACGTCGCCATCCTAGCGCACCCCCTTTAGCGGTCCCTCGACCAGCCAAGATCCGGCATCCTCCAACAGCACTTCGCTGGGGTCGCAGCCCAGCTCGCGGGCAAGGATCGCAACCACGCGGCTCTGGCAAAAGCCGCTCTGGCACCGACCCATGCCCGCACGGCAGCGCCGCTTGACGCCCTCGACCGAAACCGCACCCGGGCGGCGTCGAATCGCGGCCACGATCTCGGCCTCGGGCACCGTCTCGCAGCGGCAGACGATCTGCCCCCATGCGGGGTCGGACTCAATGAGCTCCTCCTTGCGTGCAAGCGGCGCACGGTCGAAGTCGTCCGGCGCGTGTCGAATCGGATCCCAATCGGCCCGTTCGCGCAAAGCAACGCCCGCCTCGCGCATCACGTGCTCCATGCGCTCGGCAATGGCCGGCGCGCTCGCCACGCCTGGCGACTGAATGCCCGCCGCCTGGAACAGGCCTGGCACCACGGCGGACTGCCCAATAAAGAAGTCGTTTGTTCCCTTGATGACCGGACGCCCGCCGGCAAATGCGCGTACCACGCGACGCGTGTCCAGATCGGGCACCAGCTTGCGTGCTCCCGTCAGCAGCGCGTTCACATCGCTTGCGTAGGTCTGCGTGTCGCCCGGCTCGCGCACGGCAGCCGTCGCGGTGATCACGGTGTTGCCGTGGACCGTGCCCGTGACGATTACGCCCTTGGACACTGGCGTGGGCACGGGGTAGAGCGGCATGAGCGCGCGCGGCTCCTTGTCCAGCACCACGATGTTGCCCTGGCGCCAGACCATCTGGAACTCCTCGGCGCCCGCCATATGCGAGATGTCCGCTGCACCGTTGCCCGCGGCGTTGATCAGATAGCGGCAGCGCACATCGCCGACAGGCGTCACCAGCGTAAAGTGCGCAGCCCCGTCGGTAGCCTCGCCGCCGGCAACCTCAATTGCTTCCACCGGAGCCGACCGAATAAACGTCACGCCGTTGGCCACGGCGTTCTCCAGCGCAGCGATGGCGACCTCAAACGGATCCACAAAGCCAGTGGAGGGACACCACAGCGCGCACGTCGCCTCGGCACTCGCGCGTGGTTCCAGCTCGCGGATGCGCTCGGGGCCGATAATCGACAGTTCGGGCACGCCGTTGGCCACGCCATTCTGGCGCAGCTTCTCCAGGTGTGCGCGGTCTTCGTCGTTAAACCCCAGCACCATCGACCCGGTGCGGCGGAACAAAAATCCAAGCTCCTGGGCCCACGTGCCATATAGCTCGCAGCCGCGGGCGTTGACCTGCGCCTTTACGGTGCCCGGCGCCGGATCGTAGCCGGCGTGTACCAGGCCGCCGTTGGCCTTCGATGCGCCCAGGGCGACATCGTTGGCCGCCTCGACCACGCAAATGGTCAGGTCATAGCGCGCGAGTTGCCGCGCAATGGCACACCCGGTGATGCCCGCGCCCACAACCGCGATATCAAACGTTTCCGTCACAGTGCCTCCCAGACAAGTTGACAGGCTGTCAATAGGACTATGCTACGGTCTGCAGACCCCCAGTGCAGCGGCAATGCGGCGAACAGCCCCACTGCATCCGCCAACGGCAGGCGTGGGCCGGCTCAGCACGGATGCCGGCCACGTTAGAACGCGAGATCTTCCCGCCCAACCTCGCGGTCTGCGCCGTTACCTGTTACAGATTGAGATGTTGAGTCCACAGGCGCACGTTCTTCTCGATCTGTAACAGTAAGAACTGTTTTTGGGTTCCAGATGTTACAGTTCGAGATTTAAGTTGGGGAGAGAATGGTTTGTCTCAATCTGTAACATCTGGGACTGTATTTGCCGAGTAACTGTTACAGATTGAGACATTCGGTGCGGACGGTTTTCTTTGTCTCGATCTGTAACAGTTAGCTGAGGATTTGGGTTCTAGATGTTACAGATTGAGACAAACCTTCCGACGGATTTTGAAGGTCTCGATCTGTAACAGTAAGAGAGGAAATTCGGCCTCAGTTGTTACAGATCGAGATTGAAGCCAGCGAGGGGATGTTTTGTCTCGATCTGTAACATTTGGACCCGATTTTGCCGAGTAACTGTTACAGGTCGAGATTGAAGTCGGGGAGGGACCCCTGTGTCTCGTTCTGTAACATCTAGACCCGGATTCCACTCCTGCCTGTTACAGATTGAGATGTTTGTGTCCGCACCAGCCCCGCCCCTAGCCGTGGTCCCATATAAACAAACCCCGTGGTAAACTTGACCGGACTGTTAATATTCCGAAAGGTACCCGTAATGTCCAAGTACATCTCCGAGCTCATGTCGCCGCAGCTTATGGGCGTCGTCTATGCCTTCGTTGGCTTTATCGTCGCCCTGTATGTGCTGTCGGTCGTCTATGTGTTCATCGACGCTCGCCGCCGCGGCGCCAGCGCCTACGTGGCATGGGGCATCATCGCCCTCATCCCGTTTGTGGGCCTCATTGCCTACCTGGTCCTGCGCCCGCACTCCTACGCGTCCGACCGCGAGGAGCAGGAGCTGGACATGGCGCTGCGCGAGCGCCAGCTTGCCCAGTACGGCACCTGCCCGCAGTGCGGCGCGCCCATCGAGAAGGACTTTGTCGTCTGCCCGGTGTGCGATACCCAGGTTCGCAACGTATGCCCCAGCTGCCATCGCCCGCTCGATGCGCACTGGAAGGTCTGCCCCTACTGCCGAACTCGCATTCAGTAACGCATCCATCGCCGGGCCGGCCGCAAGCCACGGGCACCGCGCGTCCCGCGCAAGCCACACGCGCAACCCGCCCCCACACGATGAAGCATGCGTAGAAAATCGCCCGCCGTGCCATTAAGGTGCGGCGGGCGGTTGTATACCAAGGCAACCTGCCTATAATGATGCAAGTTAAAACGCCGAGCGCATCGCACGCACTTGCATCAGGCATCCGAGAGGAGAAAACATACCCATGAAGGCACTCTACAATGACGGTTCGGTGGCCGAGCTCCCGCAGGACGAGGTCACGCACGTCATCCGCCACTCCGCCGCGCACATCATGGCGCAGGCCATCAAGCGCCTGTACCCCGAGGCCGACTTTGCCTACGGCCCCGCGACCGACAACGGCTTCTACTACGACGTCGACCTGCCCGAGGGCGTCAAGATCAGCGAGGACGACTTCCCCGCGATCGAGGCCGAGATGAAGAAAATCGTCAAGGAGAACCTCAAGTTCTCCGTGTACGAGAAGCCCCGCGCCGAGGCCATCGCCCTTATGGAGGAGCGCGGCGAGAAGTACAAGGTCGAGCACATCGGCGACCTGGACGACGACGCCCGCATCACCTTCTACCAGCAGGGCGACTACATCGACATGTGCGTCGGCCCCCACATCTGCTACACCAAGGCCCTAAAGGCCTTTAAGCTCACCGGCGTCTCGGGCGCCTACTGGAAGGGCGACAAGGACAACAAGATGCTCACCCGCATCAACGGCGTCGCCTTTGCCACCAAGGAAGAGCTCGACGAGCACATGCACATGCTGGAGGAGGCCAAGAAGCGCGACCACCGCAAGATCGGCCGCGAGATGGACCTCTTTATGATGCGCGATGAGGCTCCCGGCTTCCCGTTCTTCCTGCCCAACGGCATGATCCTTAAGAATACGCTGCTGGACTACTGGCGTGAGATTCACCACAAGGCCGGCTACGTGGAGATCTCCACGCCGCTCATCATGAACAAGCAGCTGTGGAAGACCTCGGGCCACTGGGACCACTACAAGGACAATATGTACTCCACCGTCATCGACGACGAAGAGTACTGCATTAAGCCCATGAACTGCCCGGGCGGCGTGCTGGTGTACGCCTCCAAGCCTCACTCCTACCGTGAGCTGCCCATCCGCGCCGGCGAGATTGGCCTGGTGCACCGCCACGAGCTGCGCGGCGCCCTGCACGGCCTGTTCCGCGTGCGCTGCTTTAACCAGGACGATGCCCACCTGTTTGTGCGCCCCGACCAGCTGACCGATGAGATCGTGGGCGTGGTCAACCTCATCGACTCCGTGTACCAGAAGTTTGGCTTTAAGTACCACGTTGAGCTTTCCACCCGCCCCGAGGACTCCATGGGCTCGGACGAGGACTGGGCACGCGCCGAGGAGGGCCTGCGCACCGCTCTGGAGAAGCTGGGCATGGACTACGAGGTCAACGAGGGCGACGGCGCCTTCTACGGCCCCAAGATCGACTTCCACCTGGAGGATTCGCTCGGCCGTACCTGGCAGTGCGGTACCGTCCAGCTCGACTTCCAGATGCCGCTCAACTTTGATCTGGAGTACGTGGACGCCGACGGCACCAAGAAGCGCCCCATCATGCTGCATCGCGTTTGCTTTGGCTCCATCGAGCGCTTCATCGGTATTCTGATCGAGCACTTTGCGGGCAAGTTCCCCACCTGGCTGGCTCCCGTGCAGGTCAAGGCACTTCCGGTTTCCGAGAAGAGCCGCGACTACGCCCACGAGGTGTGCGCCAAGCTGGAGGAGGCCGGCATTCGCGTGGTCTGCGACGACCGCGACGAGAAGATCGGCTACAAGATCCGCGAGGCCCGCAGCATCGACCGCGTGCCCTACATGCTCATCCTGGGCGAGAAGGAGGTCGAGGCCGGCAACATTTCCGTCCGCGATCGCTCCAACGAGACCGTTCAGATGAGCGTTGACGAGTTTGTTGCCAAGGTGACCGAGGAGATCAAGACTCGCGCCTAGCACAAACCATACAAGAATTAACAAAGGCGATCGTCCTCGCGGGCGGTCGCCTTTTTTGTTATCTATAGAAGAAAAGCCGCTGGTTAGGGCGGCTTTTTTTGTTGTGCAAAAAGGTACAGGTTTTTGTATCTTTCGACGTTGCTCATTATACGAGCAAACTGCTCACGTTTTCCCAGATTACACAAATTGCAGCGCGAACGGACACATCTCCATACGCCTCTACAAAAACCTGTACTTTTGCGACTGCGCCTAGCTGCGAGCGAGAAGCCTGTTCTAAACGCCCTTGCATTTGCGTGCATCGCAAATCCAAAAGAGGGGGCGAGAACATGGAACAGACGGCACGGCGCCAAGAGAGGCTGCCGGGCGCATTTAACGGCGCCACCACCAACAGCCAGCACGGCCGCGTCCGCTGGTATCTGGTCCACACCCCCAACGGCAAAGAGCGCGAGACCTGCGAAAAGGTGCGCCGTATTATCCCACACGAGCTGATGCAGAACGCTTTTGTGATGCAAAAGGAGTTCTGGTTTAAGCGGGACGGCGCATGGTCGCTCCAAACCAAACCCATGTACAAGGAATACTTCTTCGTCGCCACGCACGATGCCGCTGCGCTCGATAGGGCTTTGGCCCAGTTGAGTTTTGGCTGCCGCATTGCTGGCAGCAGGGAGCGGGCCTATGCGCCCATGCCGGACGATGCACAGGACTGGTACCGCAGCGTGCTCGACGACGACGACGTGGTGCGCAACAGCGTGGCGCGCATAGAAGACGGTGTGCTGCACATAGAACAGGGGCCCTTGGTGGGGCAAGAGGCCCGTGTGCACAAGATCGACCGTCGTAAACGCTGGTGCTTGGTGGACGTAGGCGAAGGCGATTCCAGCTTTAGGGAAGTGCTTCCGCTCGACGTTCCCATCAAAACGTAAGGGAGACGTTGCACCGGCAAATTACTTGGTTTTTGGATTCATAGATGGGGGGGGGTTCCTGGGGACAGGAACGTGAGTTTTATTGTGGCTGCTAAAGAAGTAACAGAGAATAATGCGCCTGCGGGGGCCGCGCTGATTGCGCAGGCCATGGACCGGCGCGAGGGCGCTGGTCGCTACAAGGCCATGCAGTCCATCATGGACTGGGATCGTTCGCGCCTGGCCTACCGCGCCGTTAAGCGCGCCTTTGACATCGTGTTCAGCGGCTGCGTGCTGGCCGTCATAGCCGTACCCAGCCTTGTGCTCGCCGCGGCCATCCGCCTGGAGAGCGAGGGCAACCCCTTCTACAGCCAGATCCGAGTGGGGCAGACCCGCCCCGACGGCAGCCTGTCCACCTTCCGCATGTGGAAGTTCCGAAGCATGTACAAGGACGCCGACGAGCGCCTCGCCGAGCTCAAGGAACAAAACGAGATCGCCGGCGCCATGTTCAAGATGAGGGAGGATCCCCGCGTCACGAAGATCGGCAAGTTCATACGTAAGCACTCCATCGACGAGTTCTCGCAGTTCCTCAACGTGTTCCTGGGCCAGATGAGCGTGGTGGGCCCGCGCCCGCCGCTGCCGCGCGAGGTTGAGCAGTACACCGAGTACGACCTGCAGCGCCTGGCCGTGAAGCCAGGCATCACCGGCTGGTGGCAGGTGACCGATCGCAATGACACTGATTTTGACGGGATGGTTCGCCGCGACCTTGAGTACATCGCCAAGCGCGGCGTCATTACCGATCTCAAGATCGTTCTTCTCACTGTTGTTGAGGTGTTTACCGGTGGCGGAGCGAGCTAGTCATTCTGCTGCCAATTGAATGTTCGGCTATTTTGAAAGTAGATTGTTTTGTTGAATACGGAAATCTTCGAAAAGTATCAGCGATGGATGGAATGCTGCAATCATTGTGAAGACTTGCAGGGTCTATCCGAAAACGACATTAAGGACTCTTTCTTTCGCGAGTTGTCTTTCGGCACCGGCGGCCTACGCGGCAAGCTCGGACTCGGTCCCAACCGGCTTAATGTCTATACCGTCGGTAAGGCCACGCAAGGTCTTGCCGATTACTTGAATAACTCTTTTGATAGGCCGTCTGTTGCGCTTTGCCGGGATACGCGTCACGGTTCCGAGGAGTTTGTGCGTCGGGTGGCTGAGGTGCTCGCAGGCAACGGCATTAAATCCTATCTGTTTGAGCGCGTCGAGCCCACGCCCGCATTGAGTTTCGCCGTCCGCGAGTTGAATTGCTCGGCCGGCGTCAACATCACCGCTTCGCACAACCCCGCGGCATACAACGGCTATAAGGTCTACGGCGCCGACGGCTGCCAGATTACCGTCGAGGCGGCGGAGGCCATCCAGGCGGCCATCGACCCCGTCGACTGCTTCGATGGCGTAAAAGCGATGGCGTTCGATAGAGCTCTGGATGAGGGGCTGGTGCAGTGGGTTCCCGAGAGAGTTCTTGACCGTTACATAGAGGAGACGCTCGAGGTCTCCACGGGCGAGGACTGCTCGGCGCTCCGCATCGTCTACACCCCGCTCCACGGCGTCGGCCTGGAGTGCGTGTCCCGAGTGCTCGAGGGAATCGGCGTGGCCGATGTTGTGACCGTCGACGAGCAGTGCGTGCACGACGGCGACTTCACGACCTGCTCGTATCCCAACCCCGAGGTGCGCGAGGCGCTGAAACTCGGGCTTGAGTACTGCGACAGGGTGAAGCCCGACCTGCTCCTGGCGACCGACCCGGATACCGACCGCGTCGGCATCGCCGTTCCGCATGCCGGGGAATACAGGCTGCTCACCGGCAACGAGGTGGGCTTGCTCCTGCTCGACTTCCTCGCCTCCAAGGCGGACGGGTCCGATGCGGACATGGGTCGCGAGGTCGCCTGCACCACCATCGTCTCCGCGCCCATGGCAGACGACGTCGCGCGTGCCCGCGGCCTCGAGCTGCGCCGCACGCTCACCGGCTTCAAGTTCATCGGCGAGCAGGTCGGCGTGCTGGAGTCCGAGGGGCGCGAGGACGACTTCCTCATGGGCTTCGAGGAGTCCTACGGTTATCTCGCGGGCACCTCCGTGCGCGATAAGGACGCCGTGGTCGCCTCCATGCTCATCTGCGAGCTCGCTGCCCACTGGAAGAAGAGGGGGATGGACCTCTACGAGGCCATGGAGCGCCTCTATGAGGAATACGGCTACTGGTCGAGCGCTCTGCTCGGTCAGGCATACGAGGGACCCGAGGGCGCGTCCGACATGTCCGCGATGATGTCCGGTCTTCGAGATCACGCTCCGGCGCAGATCGGCGCCACCGCCGTCGCGGAGCGCATCGACTACGCCCAGGGCGCGCCGATGCCCGTCGTCAACCCGTCCGACGAGCCCCAGCGCCTTCCCGAGGCGGACGTCCTCGAGTTCAGGCTCGCCGACGGCTCGCGCGTCCTGTTCCGTCCCAGCGGCACCGAGCCCAAGGCCAAGGCCTACGTGTTCGCGAAGGGCGCCGACCGCTCCGAGTCCGAGGCCAAGCTCGCCGCGCTGGTCGCGGACGCCAAGTCAATCTTGGGAGGAACCCGATAATGATCCACCTCGTCCTGCTCTCCGGCGGCTCGGGCACGCGCCTGTGGCCGCTCTCCAACAGCACCCGCTCCAAGCAGTTCCTCAAGGTTCTGCGCGATGCGGACGGCAACCACGTCTCCATGGTCCAGCGCGTCTTCGGACAGATCGGCGCCGTCGACGCCGACATCGATATAACCATCGCCACCTGCGCGAGCCAGGAGGAGTCCATCCGCCGCCAGGTGGAGGGCGGCTACGCGCTGGTGCTCGAGCCTGAGCGCCGCGACACCGCCCCGGCCATCATGCTCGCGTGTGCGCATCTCGCGCTCGAGCAGGGTGCCGGCGAGGGCGACACCGTCATCGTCATGCCCATCGACAGCTACGCGGACCAGGCGTACTACGACAGCGTCGTCAAGCTCGACGAGGCCGTCCAGTCGGATTTCGCCGAGCTCGTCCTCATGGGCGTGGAGCCCACCTACCCCAGCGGCAAGTACGGCTACATCGTGCCTGCGACGGGTGAGGGCTGGCCCCGCCGAGTCGAGCGCTTCACCGAGAAGCCCGACGAGGGGACCGCACGGGAACTCATCTCCCAAGGGGCCCTCTGGAACTGCGGCGTGTTCGCGTTCAGGCTCGGCTGGCTCACCGGCCTCACCGCCAGGTACCTGTCCTGCGGCATCTTCGATGAGTTCCGCTCCCGCTATGCGGAGCTGCCCAAGAACTCCTTCGACTACGAGGTCGTGGAGAGGGCGTCGTCCATCGGCGCGGTCTCCTACGCGGGCGAGTGGAAGGACCTGGGCACCTGGAACACGCTAACCGACGAGATGGCGGAGTACACCTCCGGCCGCGTCGTGGTCGATTCTAAGACGTGCAAGAACGTTCACGTTATCAATGAGACCGGTTTTCCGATGGTCGTCGCAGGCATCTCCGATTCGGTTGTCGTAGCGACGCCCGACGGCATTCTCGTCTCCGGCAAGGAGGCGTCGGCCAACATCAAGTCTGAGGTCAACGCCGTCGCGGAGAGCCGCCCCATGTACGAGCAGCGCTCCTGGGGCGAGTACCGCGTCATTGACAGCAGTGTCTTCCCCGACGGGGCCAAGGCACTGACCAAGGAGCTGATCATCCGTGAGGGTGGCCAGCTCGACTACCAGCGCCATATGAACCGCGGAGAGGTCTGGACAGTCATCTCCGGCACTGGCGAGGTTGTGTTGGACGGTCTGGTGCAGCAGGTGCGCGCGGGCTCCGTCGTTCAGATTCCCGCGACCACGCCGCATTCTGCGCGGGCACTTTGTGGGGACCTGCATGTAATCGAGGTCCAGCACGGCGAGACGCTTGTTAAAGAGGACATTGAGCGTTTAGGCGCTTTTTGGAATTAGTTCACAGTTGAAAGGGATTTTGAGATGAAGAAGGCACTTATCACTGGCATTACTGGTCAAGATGGCAGCTATCTTGCCGAGTTGCTTTTGGACAAGGGCTATGAGGTGCACGGAATTGTCCGTCGCTCCTCGGTTCACACCACGAACAGGATTGATCATCTGCTATCAGAAGGCTCCATCATCCTTCATGATGGTGACTTAACGGACTCTAGCTCCATTATTCGAATTGTGGGCGAAGTTCGTCCTGACGAGATTTATAACCTCGCCGCCCAGTCCCATGTTGGTGTTTCATTTGACGCGGCCGAGTACACCGGTGACTGCGACGCATTGGGCGTGCTGCGCATCCTTGAAGCTGTCCATATGCTGGGCATGGATCAGTCCTGCAGGATTTACCAAGCTTCGACGAGCGAGCTGTATGGTAAGGTCGAAGAGGTTCCCCAGAACGAGAACACCCCTTTCCATCCGTACAGCCCGTATGCGGTCGCCAAGCAGTACGGCTTTTGGATGATGAAGGAGTACCGCGAGGCCTACGGCATGTTTGCGGTCAACGGAATCCTCTTCAATCACGAGTCCGAGCGCCGTGGCGAGAACTTCGTAACACGCAAAATTACTCTAGCGGCCGCCCGTATCGCCAAGGGACTCCAGGACCATCTTGAGCTCGGCAACCTAGACTCCCTCCGCGATTGGGGATATGCGAAGGACTACGTGGAGTGCATGTGGCTCATCATGCAGCAGGATGAGCCCGATGACTACGTTATTGCCACGGGTGTGCAGCACTCCGTGCGCGAGTTCACGGAGTGGTCCTTTAAGCACGCCGGCATCGACCTCCGCTGGGAGGGCGAGGGCTTGGAGGAGAAGGGCTATGACAAGGCGAGCGGCAAGATGCTCGTCTGTGTCAATCCCGACTTCTATCGCCCGACCGATGTCGTCAACCTGTGGGGCGATCCTATTAAGGCAAAGACGGTCCTGGGTTGGGACCCCCAAAAGACCAGCTGCGAGGAGCTTTGTCGCATCATGGTAGAGCACGATCTTGAGATCGCCGAGCGAGAAGCGAAGCTGGCCTAATGGGGAGGCGCGTTCTCATCTTCGGCGTTAACGGGTTTGTGGGCACTTTTCTTGTTCACGAACTTGTTTCTGCGGGCTATAAGGTCATAGGCTCTGATTTGCATGAAAAATGTATAATTTCGGAAGTTTCTGCATATTATCCCTGTGACCTTTCGGATGCGAGAGGCGTTTTGTCCCTCGTATCCGAGTCTAACGCCGACTACATCGTAAACCTCGCTGCTATAAGTTCTGTGGGGCAGAGCTGGAGAGCCCCTGCGCTTACAATGCGTATAAACGTTGAAGGTGCTCTGAATATCATGGAGGCGGCGCGCGCTCAGGAAACTAGTGTGCGTGTGCTGCTTGTCGGATCATCGGAGGAGTACGCGCCCAAAGACGGACCACTTTGTGAGAGCGATTCTACGATTGCCAATAATCCTTACGGAATATCCAAAGCTACCCAGGAATGTTTTGCTGCACTCTATGCAAAAGAATTTGGTCTCGGGGTTTGTCTCACGCGTTCATTTAACCATACTGGCCCTGGGCAAAACCCGGCGTTTGTTCTCCCAAGCTGGTGTAGACAGGCTGCCGAAATCGAGAAATCAGCTAAACCCGGCAGGGTGACTGTGGGAAATATTAGCGTGGCGCGAGATTTTAGTGATGTCCGTGATGTTGTGCGCGCATATCGTCTGATTATGGAAAGCGGACGTGCTGGTGAGGTATATAACGTCGGAAGTGGGCGTGCGCTACCTCTGTGCGACTTGTTGGAAACCATCAAAAGCTTTTGTCGTCAACCTATTGAGGTTGAAATCGATACCGCTCTTATTCGACCGAATGACACAGCGAGCATTTGCTGTGATTATTCAAAAATCAATGAGGAGTTGGGCTGGAAACCAAAAAGGAAGATCGAGGATACGCTGCGAGAAATGTACGACGGTTTCGTTGTTGCCTAATGAGATTGGAAATAGGAAGATGACAAAAAGGAAAAAAGTCCTTTTCTTTACGGATCGATTTTTTTGGCCTGCCAACGATGGGCATAAGGTTGTTTTGACAAATTATTGTAAGGGGCTCGTTTCAGAGTATGATTGCGATGTCCATGTCCTCTCATTCTTGGAAGCAGGCCAAGACGAGCAGTCGGTTTTGTCGCGCCCCGATTTTATTTCAAGTGTTGCGCTTGCCAATAAACCTGACAAGAAAACGATTGTGAAAAATCTTACAACGGCTCTTGCAAAGGGTGTTTGCGGGGGGCCTATTCAGTGTGCCCTATTCAAGTCCAAAGCAGTAGCTAAACAACTTAGGGACCTTACGGTTAAGCTGAAGCCCTCTCACGTTTTCATTGATTTACCTCGACTTTCTCCATATATTGATGCCATTTCGGACCTACCTTGTAAAAAAGTGCTGTACATGGAGGATTCGTTTTCCGTACGTTACCAACGGCAACTTAATAGTCTGAACACACTTAATAAAACTGGCGGTGTTGCTGGCAAGTACACTGCCAACTTTAAGGGCGGGGTGGCGAAACTTGCGTCTAATTCCACGCTTCAGAAGTTTGTTCTTGGAACTGAATCTGCTCGCATGCGCAGGCTGGAACATGATGCTCCCAAACAATTTGATTACGTTGTTCTCGTCTCTCCAGTTGAGGCGGAGCGACTGACTGCTGAAACAGGTAATAGCAATATCATTGCAGTTCCTTTGGGCGTAGATTGCCCGTTCTACACGTCCGGCCCAGAGCCTTCTCCCCGACCTGGTGTTGTTTCGTTCCTTGGTGATATGCGCGCGGCTGCGAATGCGGATTCCCTTCGTTATATCGCAGATGAGGTGCTTCCGCTTATAGGGCCTGATGTGATGCTTGAGGTTGTCGGAACTGCCAGCGAAGACCTTATTGACGAGTTTAAGAGTAACAATCAGATCAGGTTTTTAGGTAGGGTTGAAGATACTCGTGCTGCCCTTCGATCTACAAGTGTCTTCTTGGCACCCATTGCATACGGAACCGGAATCAAGACAAAGATTCTTGAAGCAATGGCAATTGGCGTGCCCATAGTAACGAACGCTATCGGTAATGAAGGTATTGGCCTTATTGATTGCGTTGATGCTTTTGTTGTCGATGGCGCTACGGGACAAGCCTCTGCGGTACGAAGGCTTCTTGATGATAAGGACCTTGCTATACGTTTGGCCTCATCTGCTCGTCGGAAGGCGATTGAAATATTCGACTGGCAAAAGTCTCTTGAAAACTTCAGCTACTTGGGGTTTGAGAGTTCTGAAGATGCGAAGGGGGATGCAAATGTCGCTTAAGCTATTGATTGATGATGGAATGCAGATTTCCCTTGGGACTGGAATCGGGAAATACAGCCAGTATCTCTATGAGGCGCTTTCGAGGCGTGATGATATCGACGTCGATCTAATTTCGTGGAAGCCGGCGAGTTCCAGTCGTAAGTCAAATAGATTTGACTACCTTAAATACGTTAATTCCGGCGAGTTTTATCAGCTTGCCGGAAAGTATGATGCTGTCTTATTTACAAATTATGCCATACCGTATAGAAGGCTTCCCTGCAAGGTCGTTTGCTGCATTCCAGATATGGTCTCGTTCCTTCATCCCGATACTCTTCCCACGGCGTATCGTTATTACAATCGAGCGATGATACGCAATAGCGTGAAGAAATCCGATCTTGTTCTTACGATTTCCGAATCGGTAAAGAAGGAGATAGCTGATTTCTTTCCGGGCTACTCATCAAAGATTGCCTACACTTGGCTTGGTCTCTATGAAGGCATCCATAAAGATTTTTGTCCTGACCCCTATGAAAATGCAACTCTATCTTTGCTTACACCTCAGAAGTTCTTTCTGTTCGTAAGTACGATTGAAAAGCGGAAGAACGTCGGGCTTGTTCTCGATGCGTTCCTTAAGCTCAAAGAACATGAGCTTGCGAAAGACTACAAAATGGTTTTTGCTGGACGTCTCGGTTACGGCGGTGAAGAATTCATCGCCAAAGCGCGTGAGTCAAAATATGGCAACGATATCCTCTTCACCGGATACGTAAGTGATTCAGATTTGAATAGGCTTTATAACGAAGCTGCGGCTTTTGTTTTCCCGACTGTCTATGAGGGATTTGGATTTGCCCAGATTGAGTGCATGAGTGTTGGGCTTCCTATTATCTTGAGTGATATCCCGATCAATCGCGAGATCTCCAGAGATTATGGGCTGTTCTTTGATTTAAAAGATGAGGATTCGTTAATCGGGCGCATGATCGATGTCGTCAATGGCGACGTTGATCGAAATAAGCTCTCTGAGATTGCAGAAAGATATTTGCCTGACTTTAACTGGGATGCGATTGCCGAACAGTATATGAATCTTATTAACATTGATTCAGTTAGGTAGGTACTTTATGCCTGTTTACTGCGGGGCATTTGCTCTATCTATTTTTTTGTCTATGCTTTTTTGTCGTAATAGAAGATCTAGCAGCAACAATCTTCTTTTATGGCTACCCGTACTCCCTATATTACTTGTATCTGTGTTTCGCTATGGCATTGGTACGGACTACCTCTGGGTCTATGACTATGGTTATCAGTCAGTGCTTCATGGACGCTCATGGAATTATTCTAGATTCGAACCTGGCTATCTTGCAATCAATTTTCTCGTGGGCTTCTTTCACGGAAGCTCTTTCTGGGTTTTTGCAATCATGGCTTTGATTTTTCATTATTTTATGTATAAGTTTATACTTGAATGGACTAATAACGTTGCATTTTCGTTTTTATTGCTTTTTTTAAGTCAGGTATGGCTCTTTTCGTTGAGTGGCATTCGACAAGCAGCTGCTCTTGCGATTGTTGCTTTTGCGATTCGTTTTGCTGCAAGTAGAGAACCAGCACGTTACTTTGTATTAATTTCACTTGCGGCCAGCTTGCACTTCACTGCGCTTGTTTATTTTCCACTATATTTCTTATTTAGAAGAAAGTATTCGCAAGTAACCGTTCTCTTTCTTTCCGTAATTTTATTTGCGCTTGGGTTTGTGGCGCCCTCTTTTCTTAAGACTGTTGCGAACGTATTCGGTCGCGGTGATTATTTCGCTAGCAGTTACTTTAAGAATCGTATTTATTACGTTGAATTTTTTGTTACGCTTCTCGTTGCATCGATAACTCTCTTTCTTCAGTGTAAGAGTCCTGATTTTGATTCAAGATATCGTGTTTTGATAAACGCCGCAATTTTTGCTCTTTTTTCAGCATCTTGTTCAGCTGCAATTCCCAATGCAGAGCGTTTTGATTTGTATTTCACCGTTGCTTATATCGTTTTAATTCCAATCCTGTGTATGTATTGCAAAACACAGTTGCTATCGCTGGGTCTTGCAGTCTTTTTGTCACTTATTCTTGGATCGCGCCTGGTTTATGACACTTATTTTAGCGGTGATAGTAATGGAGTCGCTGAGTATAGGTGTATTTTGATTGAAGATGGTGGTCGTCACTTATGAGGCTTCTTATCGCTAATGAGCTATATGAATGCGGTGGTGCCGAAAATGTCTTTAGGGATGAAGTCCAGCTTTGTTTGAATGCTGGTTTTGATGTAAGAACAATTACATTTGACCCTAATTTCATTAAGTCTGAATTCCCAGATCATCATAACTATCCCATTGACGGGGGGAGCGCTTGGAAACTGCGTATTCGCCTGTTTGGCGACAGCGCGCTTAGGAGTGATCTTCTACAACTCATTGAGGATTTTCAGCCTGAGGTTATCCATGTGCATAACGCGGTTAACAGTATGCTTTCTATTTGCAGTGCTATTAGTGCATATCGTGCTAGGCATCCATCAGTTACTAGCCTGCAGACTTTGCATGACTATGGTGTGGTCTGTCCAAGGTCGTGGTGCATTCACGATGATGGATCAGTATGCTCGGGTTATTGCGCTGAGAATTGTTTCGGCGATAAATGCTGTCTTAACTTTCAAGATAAGCTAAAGCGATTGTTAATGAATAGGATAAACTCTGCTCGACGCCATGCATTCGATAGGCTGGTGTCGCCCAGTGAGTTCTTGGTTAAGACCTGTGCTGCGAACAACATCGCTGCGGACTGCGTTCGCAATCCCTTTAAAGCGCCACAGGTGTCGTGTCTGTCGTTTAGTGAACGCGATGATGTCATTGTTTATGTTGGCGCCGTTGCAGAACGAAAAGGCTGTACGAATCTTATCAAAGCATGGAAATCCTCTGACTTAGCTCGGGCAGGATGGCGCCTTCGGATTATTGGATCTGTTGAGAGGGATTACGAGGAGACATTTACCTCTCTACTGGAGGATGCGAACGGAATCAACGTTCTTGGCAAACTATCTCGCGAGGAAACTTTGGAGGAAATTGTCAAGGCAAAGTATCTTATTGCTCCTTCCCTCTGGATCGAGAACTATCCGACCACTGTTCTTGAGGCTCTTGCCTGCGGTACTGTTTGCTTGGGTTCTAATCGAGGAGGCATACCAGAGCTGATTGGAAAGGACGGGATCTTATTCAACCCCTTGTCCGTGCCAGCCATCACGAAAGTGCTAAACGAGTGTCTCATTATTAATCGGGTGATATGGGAATCCTGGTCCAAGAGCGGAGTTAAGCGCGTCAGACGAGAAAACGATCCTCAGGTTTACCTGGGCTCTTTATTTGGGACTGAATTCAAAGATGGAGAATAATGGTTAACGAGCATCGAAAAACCTTCTTGAAAAATTCCGCAGCGCAATATGCCTTGCAACTTGCAAAGTACATCCTTCCTTTTGTAACTTTGCCCTATTTGACCAGAGTTCTCGGTGTTGAGGGATATGCTGTACGTGCCTATGTTTTGGCTGTGATGTCTTTTGCCCAGTTGCTTCTTGAGTTTGGCTTTAACCTTCATGGCGCTAAACTTGTTGCCGGATTTAAAGATGATGTGGAACGCGTTGAAAAGACAATTGGTAGCATTCTGGCTTCAAAGCTAGTGCTTCAGATCATCGGTTTCCCAATCATCTTCGGTATGTGTGTCGCAATTCCACTTATGGGCGAAAACATTCCGTTTACTTTTCTGTGCTATCTGAGCATCTGTTTTTCTGTTCTCATGCCGGATTTTATTTTTATGGCATATGAAAAACTTGGTATTTTGACTTCACGCTATGTCATTTCAAAGCTTCTTGCGACTGTACTCACGTTTGCTCTCGTTAAGGGCCCAAATGACCTTTGGCTTGTCGGTTTGCTTGATGTCATTTCCGCATTTGTTGCGCTTGTCCTATCTTTTGCCTCACTTTCACGAGATTTCGGACTGGTCATCGGAATGCCAAGCCTGCAGTCTATTTGGGCTTCCATTAAAGGATCTGCTCTTTATTTCTTGTCAAATGTTTCAGGGACCATTATGTCTTCTGCGACGACAATCGCTGTGGGGCTTTGGATTTCCGATTCTGCGGTAGTTTCTTATTGGAGCCTTGGTATGACTGTTGCAAATGCCGTAAACGCGCTCTATACGCCTCTGACCAACGCTCTTTACCCACATATGATTAATGAATATGACCAAAAGCTCGCGAGAAGGATGTTGATGCTGGCGACCCCAGTCGCACTGCTTATCGCTGCAGTGGTCTTCTTCCTTTCTGACCAGATCATGCTTCTTCTGGGAGGCATTGATTATGTGGCGGGTTCATACGTTATTGCTTGTCTTGCCCCTCTATTCTTCTTTGGTTTTCCTGTCATTCTTCTTGGTTGGCCTCTGCTTGGTGCAGCAGGCTATGTTGAAGAGATGACTCGAACTTCATTGACTGCAACCGTATTGCTTCTTCTTGGCCTCGGGGCTCTTTATATAATTGGAGCCTTCGGCATTGTCGCGGTTGCAACGCTTCGTTGTTTCTGTGAGTTTGTTTTACTTGCATTTAGGGCCATTTATGTCTGTAAATACAATCTGCTTGGAAGCGATCCCATTAAAAGGGGGTCTAAATGAATATATTAATTAGACTTAGAAATCTAAAGAATTCACTCCAGACAAAGATTCGAATTGCTATTTGGAGTCTTGAGTATCCTGGGCGAGTTGAGTTCGGGGACTGTGTTTCCTCACGTGACGTTATGAGGCTGAGGCTGGGCCCCGAAGGTTCGTTGGTTGTTGGTGACGGCACCTTTTTTAATAACGGTTGTTCTCTCAACTGTATGAAAAGGATAGAGATTGGCAGAAACTGTTTATTTGGCGAAAACGTGACTGTCTACGATCATAATCACCGTTTTTCTGGTTTTTCTCGGCTGGCAGAACAGGGATACAAAAGTGCTTCTATCAAAATTGGGGATAACTGCTGGCTGGGCACCAACGTTGTTGTGCTCAAGGGAGTGACGATTGGAGATGGCTGCGTTGTGGGGGCAAATGTTGTCGTTGCAAGAGATATTCCCCCTGACAGTATCGTGACGCAGAGTCGTGACCTGAACATCGCTCCGATAATCCGTACAAATTGAAGGGACGCGTATTGTGCCTAAAATTGATGTTATTACATTACATGCTGTAAAAAACTACGGTTCAGTACTTCAGACATTTGCTACTCAGGAAAAGCTGAGGCAGCTTGGGTGTGAGGTCGAAGTCATCGATTATTGGCGAGCCGACAATCTTGATGAGAATCTATTGTCGCTACATGCTAACAATCATTCTTTCCCACTAAATATTATTGCGCGACCCATACTGTATCCGACGGTCAAAAGATGGGAAACAGTGTTCAACGGCTTTCTTGACCGTCGTATCAGTCTGACACACAAGAGATATCTTTCTAATGATGAGCTGCTTGAGGATCTTCCTGTTGCGGATGCTTATTGCACCGGTAGCGATCAAACTTGGAATTCTACGCTCAATGGGGGTATTCTGCCAGCCTACTATCTCGACTTCGTTCCGAACGATAAGCCTAAGTTTTCTTATGCGGCAAGCATCGGGAATACGAGCGTTGATGATAGTGAAGCGAGTTATTTAGCTGACAAGCTCAGTCGCTATGACATGATTTCTGTTCGCGAGCAGAGCGCCGTTGACTTGCTCGCGAGCCTTGGGATTAAAGCGCAGCGCGTTCTCGATCCAACACTTGCAATGGGGAAAGAATTCTGGTCCGATTTCGCCGATGAAAAACTTGTCGGTGAAGAAGGCTACGTACTTCTTTATCGCTTGCATCCTGACCGTGTGATCGACGGCTTTGCTTCTGAATTTGCGAGGAGCCGTGGACTTAAGTTGAGGCGCGTTTGCCTTCGCTATGATCAGGTACGCGAGGGCGGTTCCCCTGTTTTTATTCCAGAAGTCGAGGAGCTTGTCGGTCTTATTAAGGGTGCCAGCATGGTCATTACTGACTCTTTTCATGTGACTGCATTCTCTACGATGTTGGAACGTAACTTTGCGGTTTATTGCAGAGGCAATTTTAATACTCGAATTGACAATCTTTTGGGTATATGCGGCCTTCGAGATAGGTGGCTTTCTGTGGAATCGAGAGACCGTCTGCTTTTAGAAGACGTTGTTTATGATGGCGTAGCGGAAAAGCTGGCTGCCGCGAGATGTGATACTGACAAGTTTCTTAAGAAGGCCGTTTCATTGACGGGGGTTGGTGGCCGATGAATACCCGTTCCGAATCCTCCTCGTTCGCTTCATTGCTTAATGCGCCATTACGAGTTATCGCGCTTCGTAATACTGATGACGCGAGTATTGCCTCTTCCGCCTCTGGCGGCGCTTTTGTCGTTCTTGCGCATGCAATGCTCAACAGGGGGGGAGTTGTGTTTGGTGCGGCTCTTCTTAAATCTGGTAGGGTTGAGCACGTCTGTGCAAAGAACGTTTCAGAATTGCGCGCTTTGCAAGGTTCGAAATACGTTCGCAGCGATGTAGCGGATACCTATGGAGAATGCTATGACTACCTGAGCAGAGGCGTGGATGTCCTGTATTCCGGCACGCCCTGTCAGATTGCGGCGCTGAGGTCCTATTTGAAAAAAAGAAATGTAACCAATCTGCCGGGCTCCCTTGTCTGTGTCGACTTGATTTGTCACGGCACCCCTGGACAAGAGATTTTCAAAGCGTACATCAGCTGGCTTTCAGCAATTGAGCGGACGGATGACGGCATCCACGGCTATGAGTTTAGAAATAAGCTAATGGGATGGGGGCTCTACTACTACTACTACTACTACTACCGATCTGGTAAACGGTATGAGAAGCTTGGGCAGGCAAGCGATGACCCCTACTACTCTGCGTTTGCAAAGGGCATTATATATCGTAAATGTTGCTATAGTTGCCCCTTTGCTCGAATAGAGCGTGCCGGAGACTTTACAGTCGGTGACTTTTGGGGAATTGAGGATTGCCATCCGGATTTCTACGATGAGCGCGGAGTCTCAGCAGTGCTTATTAATTCGATAGAGGCGAATGAGTTTTTCAATGATTATTGCATTGATAAATGTGAATGGATTGATTCAACTGTTGAGAATGTGATTGCGCGGAATGGCAATCTGGCTGGACCGACCAAGCGATCTGAAGAGCAAGAACAACTTGCCAAAGAAGTAGAGAAAGCAGTTGCCGAAGGAGATTACGATAAGGCATTTGGGGTGCTTCTTAAGCCGCGGTTGAGTGTTACGGCGAGGATTCGTCGTCTTCTTCCGTGGAAGGCTGTACGCTTTCTATACACGCTAAGGCGATAATATGTATACGGTCACTTTGGGATGGCTGGATATCCTGTGAGTATTTCTTCGTTTGCGCGCTGCTGAATAGCACGAAACGATACCGTTAATTTGACGCTTAGGCACTGAGACCGCCATGGACTCGGTGCCTTTTGCTGATGGCAGGATTGTGGTGTTGCCGTATGATTGCCTCGTCCGTATCGACCTTGCCTGCAATCCCGTCTATGGCCGAATCCGTTTAATCTTCGCCACCAAGCCTCGGGTACTAGTCCTTTATGGTGTGCGCGTTGAAGACGGTCTAGGCTGTGTCGTGTCTGCGCCCATTGTCTCAGCTGGCTTCGGCCTGAACATTGTGTCTGGCCTTCCTATCAACTAACTATCTGTCTCTGTGGCCTCCTATGCGGTTGTTAGTGACTTCAGCACAAGGCTGTCCTTCACCTCCGTGAAATCGCAGCAGTACGATGCGTGACGATGATGACGGTACGGCCGAGATTTCGCATGCGATCCAGCATTTCTCGCTCGGTCTTGGGGTCGAGGGCCGCTGTACATTTATCGAGCAGAAGCACGGGGGAGCCGGAGTAGACCGCACGCGCAACGGTAAGGCGTTGCTCCAGGTCTCCGTACCAGTTGTCGCTGGTGTCGTCCCAGGTTAGGTCCATCTGGCACCATTTGCCGTCGATCTTTACGGCGTTCCAGGTGTGGCCGTTGCCGGTGATGCGGCCGTTGGCGATGCCCGCGGCGTCAAGGAGCTTGGAGTAGATGCGCTGGTAGCTCTCGCAGGTGCCCTGGTGGCGCGTGAGGCCGCTTTCGGCCGAGCACCAGTTGAGGCTGTGGTCGTACTCCAGCTGGTCGAGCGTCCAGTCGTGGAACCACAGCGCCATGTTGTATTCCGAGCCGTTTGTTTGTTGCCTGCACAGGTCCACGGCGTCGTTGACGATCTGCGTGACGCTCGGGCGGGCGGCGTCGTTTACGGTCACCTCCGCCGTGGTGCGCAGGTAGTAGATCCCCTTGTCGTTTTGGGGGTCGTTTCTGTCGTTGTCCATAAAGTAGAAGTAGATGCGGTACGTGCCCGACGCCGTGAAGTCAAAGGTAAAGTCGTGGCCCGCGGTGCCCAGGCTGTAGTAGCTGGCCCATGCCGGGCGCGACGGGTCGCAGACGCTTTCCTGGCTGCCGCCGTCCCAATAGGTGGGCACGTCCATGCGCGCCTTGGCCTGGGACGAGCCGTTGGCCTGGGTTACGTGGAAGGTCGTCGCGGTGCCCGCGGGGGCGTCGTTCCAGGAGACGGTGAAGGTGACGCCGTTTTGGGTTGCGGTGGCGGAGTGGGCGTAGCCGGCTTGTGACGTGGTGGAGATTGCCTCGGGCGTGCCGTTGGTTTGGGCACGAAGGGATGGGGCGGGGGTGCCGGTTGCGGCGGCGGTGCCGGTTGCGGCGGCGGTGCCGTCGGCGCTTTCCGTGTTGACGGCGCTGGTGCCGGTGGATGTTGCGGTGCTGTCCTCTGCGGTATCTGCTGTCGTATTTGTGTTGGTGCCGTCTTCGGCCTTGCCTGTGTCGCTGCTCGTGGCGTCGGCTTGCGCTTGCTGCTCGGCGGCTGCCTGAGGCTGGATGGCTTCCGCGACGGCTGCCATGGGCATCGTCGAGCTGACCATGGACGTGCACGCGATCGCGCAGAGCAGGTAGTAAATAGGTCGTTTCATAGCGGAGCCTCTCGGTGAGCAGCCAATAGGGTCCGAAGGCAGCTCCAGGCCAGCACTCCGCACATATTTTGTTGGGTTTATTTTACGGGAACCCCAGTCAACATCAGCGAACTTTCTGGGGAATGTTGGGGGAGGGGGAGCCTTAGGAGACGGCTTGGTGCATGCAAACAACCTTCTTAGGACTACGCTTTTGATTTACAAGCCTCTCGAAGTGGCTGTGCCTCAAGTTCAGTACAACACGAGGCGTGCTAGATTGTTGGAAGCCATAAAACCATAAAGGTCGGGAGGACGCATGAGGATCTCTAAACTGAGGATTGAGAACTATCGGAATCTCGATGGAGTGTCGATTAGTTTTGACGAGGACGTGAGCTATATTGTCGGCGAGAACAACCTCGGCAAAACGAATGTGCTTGACTTGCTCAATACAATTTTCAATCAAGCGACGATTAGCGAAGAGGATTTCGCTGACATTGAAAAGCGCGCAGGGGCTCTAGTAACTTTAAAGTTGGACGAGGACGAGATCGGAATAACGGGGCTCGACATCGATCCTACGACCGGAAACACTATTACCATCTGCGCTTTTGCTGACGACCCGGATTCTCGAATTGAATTTAAGGCCGAAGGGAGCGGAGAAAGTATTCCACCCTCTCTGATGCGATCCGTTCACATGTTCAGGTACTCGACTGCATCCTTTAATAGGGGAGACCTGGCGTTTGATGGTACCCGAGGTGTCGGTAAAGTTCTCTCCAAAGGTATCGCTCTTTATCTAGATAAGGAGGGTAAAGAGGTCTCCGATTTTCTGGATGGGAGCGAGCTCGAAGGTCTGGTTGCAGATCTCGGCGAAATCGTCGGCGACGTCCCGATCCTGTCATCATATGGTGTGAGGCCTGGCGTCGATTCATCGGATGGCGGAACGCTTGGAAGTTTGGTTACCTTGCTTGACAAGAGGGGCGTTCATTTTAAAAAGGCAGGGGTAGGCTTGCAGTACCTCGCTATTGCCTCGCTCTCGATAATCGAGAGCATTATGCGTCTTTCGCCTAAACGCCTTCAAGAGAGCCTTTGCTCAGATGATGATGACAGACGCGTGCTGCATGCCGTTCTGGCTTATGACGAACCCGAAGCCCACCTTCACCCGTATATGCAGAGGCGTCTCTCGAAGAGCTTGCATAGGATTTGCGAAGGGAAGGATGATAGATTCAATGCTCTTCTAAAGGACTATTTCGGAATTGATTCAATCAAAGCTCAGCTGATCATGGTGACGCATTCGCCTAACATTCTGGCTCGCGGCTATAAGAACATTGTGCGATTCGGGCAGGGCGAAAATTCGCCGAAGGTCATATGCGGTAGGGATATTGACCTGTCCGACAAGGTTGAAAAGCATCTTATGCTGAACTTTGAGTCGATACGAGAGGCCTTTTTCGCGCGGTCGGTTTTGGCTTTTGAGGGGCAGACAGAGTCTGGAGCCATTCCGGTGTTCGCTCGCAACCTTGGGATGGATCTGGATGATTATGGAGTTGTGCCTATCAGGGCCGGCGGGAAAAAGAACGTTAAACCACTCTGTGAACTTCTGGGCAAGTTCGAGATTCCAAATTATTCAATTGTCGACAGAGATGAGGATGAGCTGCAAGAAACTTCTGAAGACCATATAACGACAACCGAACGGGATTTCGAAGGTGAGGTCGTTGACTCGTTCTTCGCTAGCGATAACCAGGGTGCGTTTATTGCGCTTCTTGAGTCGATTGATCCTTTTCAGAGGGCAACTTGCATCAAGGGGAATAGTAAAGCTTTGAAAAGCGCCTGTGCTGTCTACGGCGTTAACTTGCGGGACCCTGAATACGATTTCCGGGGATCGGAGTTTGACGGGTTATTCGCAGACACGCCCAAATCACGTGCGCTTATGTATGCATGGCTTTCATCGAACAAGGGCGTCGTGTCTGGCGTCGCCCTCGCGGAGGCTCTTGGTGCTAATGGCGTTCCCACATGTTACAAAAGTATTATTCGCAAGGCCGTGGGGCTCGAATGCTGATGAGTCAGACTGACCTGCGGGATAGTGTTAGAGCCGAGATTGAGGCGCGCTGTGGTGGGGATGCATCGCAGTGCTCCGCGATTTTCTCGCCATCAAAGAGGGTGTTCGTGGAGGCGCCGGCAGGCTACGGGAAGACCACGGTGATGACTGGGCGGGCTTGCTGGCTGCTGGCATCTGGCGAAGTCCATCCGCCAAAAAGGATTTTGGCCCTGACCTTTAGCGTTGCCGCCGCGCGGAGGATGCGTATGGATTTGGGCATCACTATGTCGGCACTTCCTGGTCCCGTGGCCAAGCGTTTTGAGGACAGCGTCATGGCGACCAACTTCCGCGGCTTTGCTTGGGCTCTGCTACGCAGATACTGGAAATCGCTCTCGCTCCCAGTGAACGTTGGCGAGCTCTCTATGGTTGATGACAACAGCGCCGTTAGCGAGCTGGTTTCGCGAGGTGGCAGGCTGACCTGGGATGGAAAGAATGCCGTTGACGACTTCCTCCGCTTCATGAGAAACGGTCAGGAAATGGACTTGAGGCGTGTGATGTTTTCCTTTAATAGGATCATCAAGGAAAGGTTTGCATCGAACGGTCTCTTGCCATACTCCGCAATGATTTCCCTTGCAATTGAATTGCTCGCTCATTTTCCCAAGTTAAGGTCCTATCTGTCGGCAGCATATCCTGTCGTGCTTGTCGACGAGGCGCAGGACACGAACGCGTTGTGCTATGTCTTCCTAAGGGGTCTGATTTCTGATGAGTCGGGGATCTGCATGTTCGGCGACCCCATTCAGCGTGTTTATGGTTTTATTGGTGCAATGGAAGGCTTAAAGGCAAAGGCCACTACCGACCTGCGTCTAACGCCGTTGGAACTCGAGTATAACCATAGGTTTTCTGGGAGATCTATCGTCGGAGAGCTCGGTGCTGCGATTCGCTCCAACATGAAGGGCACCATTGCCGGCGGTACGCCCCGACTTCCCATATTTGTTGGCTCTACTCAGCAAGACGAAGCGACTGCCATCGTTTCCAAGGTTACGGCGCTCGCTCAAAGCAGTGGCGGGAGGATTGCGATTCTTGTTCGTAAGCGTGGTGCCCTTGCCGATCTCATTATGGAAGAGCTTGCTAAAGAAGGTATCTCTTACTTCAACGGACTCTTCTCGGATACAAGTCGGGGGTTCATCGAATTCAATGCGTTTGCTTTATCCAGGATTACCGATGCAGTGTCTGGAGAAAAGGGCGTCAGCCGGTCTGCTGCGGACAAAATAATCGACTCCATCTCTGATGAACTGCTGACTGGCTCCAAGAGGTTCGAGTATGGGCGGTCCTATGCCATGCTTCTAGGAGCGCTGCGGAAACACCTTAAAAATGACTGCGTCGCGATGGGACCTTCGGAGCGCTTCGACTATATCGTTAGTATCTTTTCCGAGGGCTCCCTGCGACGTTTCTCCGATTACCTTGATGTGGGCATCTCCATGATGACCGTTCACTCCGCTAAGGGGCTCGAGTGGGACACCGTTTTCATTCCGGGCGTTACGCGTTTCGATTGGCCTGGAGGGATTTGCTCTCGTTGCGAAAATGCTGGTATATGCTTACGTTCTGCGCGAGGTTGCCAGATTGCTGATGCGAAGAAAATGCCAGATGGGCTTATTGAGGAAATAGGCCTGCTGTACGTCGGCGTCACTCGCGCCCGCAAAGCGGTATACGTCTCCGCTTCGATGCAGCGCAGAACAAATTACGGGAACTATCAGGTTGCCTGCCCCTCTTGCCTAACGTCTCTTCCGGGCATTGAGCCTGTGAGCTGGACGGTCATGGACGGGGAGGGGTGATTGCCGGTGGGATGGAGCGTGTCTGCTTCTGACGCGAGGTCCGGTTGCGGCCCTTACTATGGTCTCATGGAGTGTGCCCAAGCTGCTCTTTGACTAGAACGGCTTGGGCACTGGCGTCTTGGTAGGATGCGGTGTTTGTTTAATTAGCCACTGTTGAATATTGCGAAGCAGCACCGTGGCATTGCGCCTAGGCACCGGGGCCGACATGAGTCCCGCGCCTTCTTCTTGCTAACGTCCGGTTTCGCCCCGCTGCCGCATGTTGACTTCGCTCATTGTTGGTACGGGTCGTATTATGCACGTCTTTGTCCGTGACGGCTGTTTCTTCTAGGATGAAGTGGTCGAACGATCGGCTCTTATGCTAATGAGCTGAGGCTATTTAATAAAATCCTTCCTCCTGATCCGACCAAGGTGGCGGTCCAGTTCGTATATAGCGTCAATGTAAAGCTCGGCAGAATCGCGTATGTCTCGCATGTCGAGGCAGCATCTTTCAAAGTGCAGCTTGCCTTTTTGTTCTTTGGCGCTGCGGATATTGCGACATGTCATCAATGCGATGTCATTATCGCCCACGCAGTTGATTCTTGAAAATCCTTTTGGTGTGATGCGATAAATAACTGCCTTAGGAAAGGAATCAAGTAGGCTTTTCCCTCTTATGTCAATGCAGATTCTTCCTTCTGATCCAAAACCATAATCTTGATGTCTAGTTGAATTGAGGGGGTGGGCAATAACTGCCGAGCGAACAACTTGGAGATATTTGCTCGCGTCGTCGAGTTCACTTTGTTTAGAGAACTCAAAATCGTTTTCGATCTCTTTTCGAAGACAGTTCCCTTTAATTTGCCAGAAGCATCTTTTATCCAAGTAGCAAGTGCCACAAGATAAACGGTGTCCTTTGGGTTGGGCAAGAAGCCCCCGCCGATAGTGGAATTGAAATCTTGAATGCTGTATTTAGCCTTAAGGATGAGATCGGACATTAATTCATAATGATCGGAGTCCTTCCAGGGCCATTTCTTCCATATGCCGCCTCCGTGTTCAACTAAATCATCGGTGGTCTTTAGTTTTTCGATCGCTTGCATGTCACTCCTGTCTATTCGATTTGTTGCAGCGCTTCTTTTGTTGTCTTGATGTCAACATGGTGCCATTTAATGGCTATAATCTGCCAGCTATCCAAAGAATGAGTCCAAAGGTTGATTTGGAGGATTGGCGGCATAGGATTGACGGACCCGGAGTTCTCCCTTAAAGTAAGTCTTGTGATGAGGCCTTGCGACGGTACGTCCGGCTTGGTCCGTGGGAACCGCCGAAAGGCGGTTTTCGCGTTTAAGGGGCCCAAATGGATAAACCATTTAAATCTATTGATGAGCAGATTGCTATTCTTGAAAGCCGTGGACTCGAATGCGATAACAATACTCGTTTAGTTTTGGAACGCGAGGGATACTATCCGGTTATTAACGGCTACAAGGATTTGTTTCTCGACCAGCGTGGAGATTCTTGCCACGAGCTATTCGTAAAAGGTACGAAGTTTTCTGATATATATCGTTTATTCGAATTTGACCGTTCATTGCGTCTGCTCATGTTTGAATACTTTAACAAGGCGGAAGCAGTGCTTAAAACCGTCTGTTCTTATCGTTTCGCAATGGCCCATAAAGATAGCCCGGAGGCATACCTGGATAGAAGATCCTACCGTGCCGATGCTGGTTATCGAAAAAAGATCGACATGCTTATTGGTGATTTCGAGAAGGTGCTGTGTAGGTCTCAAAAATGGAAAAGCGATTATAAAAGGGACTACATTCGGCATTATGAGAATAATCACGACAATACGCCGGTATGGATTCTTATGAATTATTTGATGCTTGGTCAGGCATTCAAGTTCTATGAGTTTCAGCCAGAAAGCATGAGAAATTCCATTGCCAAGTCGTTTTCTGATCTTTATTCCGAGACGCATGAAGTCGATAAGCGCATCAGCCCGCGTAGGCTAAGACTTGCATACGATCACATTAAAGATTTTCGAAATATCTGTGCGCATGACGAACGTCTATTCTGCGCCAGGGTGTCTCCGTCTCACGATGTCAATCTAGTAGGGGTTTTAAGCGATCTTGAGCTAGTGCTGACTGAGGATGACTATAAGATGTTACGATGAAATATACTGCTTGATGCACTTAAGTTGAGCGACGAGCTCAGCAACGATGCCAGCGCAAAGGTGCTTTTCGCTATGGGTGTTAACGATTTATCGAGTGTGTTTCCTAGGGAAATATTGGGGTCGTAATCGACGCGAGCGATGAATTTACTCTACAAGTTGGATGCGCATGAGATTGCGCAGAGCGGGCGGGACGTTGCCCATTGGTGGCGTCCCGCCCGCGCTTCGTTGGCTATACGTGATGCGGCAGCTCCAGCATGAGGCCGTCTCGCGCTTCTTCGAGACTCGCCTGGCCTGCCTATGCGTTTTGCTAGGCGGGCCTTCTTATGCCGCGGGTGTGGATAGCCTTACCATTGTGGGGCAGACCTTCGACGAGCCGGGTGTCTCGGGCCCCGGCTGGGTGGCGCGCACGTTATTGCTGCTGGCGACGGATCGGTCGATGATTGTCGCTTCTTTGGTGTGTACGCCTCCGATGGCCAGTTTGCCATGGACGCCTCCTGGGTGTACGCGACCGGCGCCATAGCCGATGTTGTCTGCGAGAGTGACTCACTTACGTCCGCGCAGTTTGTGACGCCGGCGGGCGGGGCCTTTGGTACCGCCTGCGTGATGGACGCCAGCGGGGCCGTAGCGCTGCGTGTGGTAATTGAACCCGCGGGCGCCCTGCCGCCGGCGGGGAAGACCCAGCCCGGTACCGATGAACCTGCCGGTGGCAATCCCGCGGGGGATACAAAGCCCGGAAGCGAAGCGAAGGAAAGCATAGCGACGAGAACAAGCCCAGCGAAGATTCCGCCCCCACGCCTGATTCGTCGCCCAAGTCGGACGCCAGGCCCGCGTCCGCGTCCATCAAGACGCCTGCGACCAAGACCACCAAAAAGACCAAGCCCACAACAACGCAAGCCGCCGCGCTCCCTAAGACCGGCCACGGCGACTGGGCGGTTGCGTGCCTTGCCTTCGTCTTCCTAGGTATGTTATTGCTCACCATAAAAGTTCGGGCTCTTCGCTGGGGGCCTTATGTGCCAATGTAGTTTCTACTGCCTCTTTCCCGCATTTCTCTGAGTCAATAATGCAGATTGCTTGAACTCGGCTTGGGGCTTGCCATGTATTTGAATTTGGCTAAACTTAACCTATAAGTTAACCACATTTGGTTTTATCTGAGGCGGAGGGGGTGGCCTTTGGTTAGTGACTATGAACTTGTCGAATATGCTGATCCCGAGGGACGACCTTTTTGGGAACTAACCACCTCCCCTGAGAACTCTCAATTTCAGAAGATGATGTCTGATCCTAAAACGAAGTTTACCGCCCGTAAAATGATCAATCAGATTTCAAAAGTCTATGACTACGGGCTAAAGGATGTCAGTGGAACGTCAAAGCTTCGATGTATCGAGCCTAAGATTGGACTATACGAACTCAAGGGTTTTGATGGGGTTAATCGAGAAATGGTCTACGCGATTTGCCAAGGCGTGGACAAGATTGTTTTGCTTTTTTGGTTTAAGGGCCATCAAGGCTCGGGAAATATTTCCAAAGAAATTAAACGCGCAAAACAGTTGGCCCCGATAGCAAAGCAGCTTTTGGAGTCATAGCGTCGGCTTTTTTGCCCGCTTACGAAACGGAGACTTGTAATGGTTAAGGTCGATTTATCAGACTTTTACGCGGAAACGGAAACGAGCGAAACCCGTGCCTATGAGCACGCACTAGATATTGAGTTTATTGTTCATCGCGAGATGCAGCGCTCGGGCTTGAGTAAAAGTGAGCTGGCAAAGCGTATGGGCGTGAGTCTTCAGTCGCTTTCGAAATTGTTGAATTCTCAGCCCAACATGACGCTGAAAACAATCGCAAAGTTTGAGCTTGCGTTGGGTATCAAAATCATTCCTCAGGTCATTTCCAGTTATTCGAATGAGGCGCCGTTTTCTTCGTCTAATAACTCTGTCCGAGAACAATGGTCTTCATTTAACAGCGACTGCTCGGCGAAACGATTGAACTTTGAGATGATTCCGGGAGGTTTGGCTGCATGAGCAAGGATTTCATTGCGCCTATTCAGGTTGTTCATTTGTTTGTTGTCGACTCAACTTTTCATATCGAGAATGAGCCCTCCCAGAATATGGATTTAAAAGTTGACGTTAGCTATCAGGACGTCCATCTATTGAGGAACAAGGCGGGCGAGCGTGCAGACTTAAAGCTGTATGTGTGTGGCAGTCTGATTGATAGGGACGATGCAAAAGAAAAAATGCGCGCTGATGTGACGGTTGCTATTTCGGTGTCAACAAAAATGCCGTTCGACATTTCAGACGATGAAGCGCGCCGTTATCTTCTCTCTAATGCGATTTCCATGGCGTATGGTCACGCTAAGAGCTATCTGATGGTCGTTACTGGACTTTCGCCCATGGGGGCTTTGACGCTGCCGGCAATTCTTCCTTCGGAATTGGCAGCGGACAGCGATGCATCTTTCCAAAGTGAGTAAGTTGTTCTCGAGTTGGATTTTGCCTGCCGCTGTGTGCAAATGTAACGGGGTGCCGAATCGGTAGTCTGACTGATTCGGCATTTATATTTCGAAGTTTCTAGTTGAAGCCCTGCGATGCCCGTGCTGCGACAGCTAAATTGACCGTGACGTCCCGTCTTGCGACACGCATGTAGCTCCGCACGGGTATCATGGTGAAAGCGATTTCAACGACAGGGGTGCTCGTGGTAAAGATGAAAGATGTGGCCGAGCTGGCGGGCGTTTCGAGCGCCGCCGTCTCGCGCTACCTCAATGGTGGGTATATCTCGGCGGACAAGGCCGAGCGCATTAAGCAGGCGATTGAGCTGACCGGATACGTGCGATCCAGCCAGGCTCGCGCGCTGCGAACCGGTTCCACCAAGCTCATCGGCGTCATCGTGCCTAAGATTAATTCCGAGTCGGTGAGCCGCATTACGGCGGGCATCGGGCAGGTGCTTGGCCGCCGCGGCTACCAGATGCTTCTTGCCAATACCGATAACGTCCCCGATCGCGAGCTCGAATACCTCGATTTATTCCAAAACCATCCGGTCGATGGCATTGTGCTGGTGGCAACTATGATTACCGGCGAGCATCGCCGGGCGATTGAGTCGTGCCGTGTGCCCATTGTGTTGATCGGCCAACATGTCGAGGGCGCGGCGTGCGTCTATCACGACGATTACGAGGCCGCTTTCGAGCTGGGTCAGGCACTCGCGAAGCGTGCTGAGGGCAAGATCGCCTACATCGGAGTTGCCGAGGAAGACCGTGCCGCCGGTTATGACCGTCGTCGTGGTTTTGAGGCCGGCTTGCGCGCCGCGGGCGTGGCACTTGATTCGAGCCTGATTTGCCAGGGGTCCTTTACGCTCGACTCGGGCTATCGCGCTGCACGCGAACTGCTCTCCGTCGATCCCGATGTTTCGCTTATCGCGTGCGCGACCGATACTATGGCGGCCGGCGCCCTGCGCGCTCTTGACGAGGTTCGCGGCATGGGCGAGGGTGTGCGTCGCGTGAGCGGTTTTGGCGACAACGCATTTTTGCGCGCGCTGACGGGCGGCATTCCCACCGTGCATTACGGCTACCTGACCAGTGGCGTCGAGGCGACTAATATGTTGCTCAATACGCTCGATGGCGTGGAGGGGGAGAGCGGTTTAAAGACGCTCAAGCTCGGCCATCAGCTGATGAATGTCTAGGCTTACGTGATCTACCGCGCGCTCAACATTTAGGCGTTCAGTCGCCTATCGGCGCTATACTGCAGCCGTTGCCCACGATGCGGGGAACACCCGCATCGTGGGTTTTTGTTTTGAAGGGACGGTACCGCATGGGCGTACAGCAGCTAGAAGAGGCCTGGGCTTTGAGGACCGGCGCGCGTGAAGCGCGGTTGCTCGCGGCCTCGCATGTGCCAGCAGCGCTGTCGCAGCTGGGGATTGTGCGTCCCGGTGACCGCTTGGTGGCCTTTGCGGACGACTTTGCCGATGCGTTTGCGTGCGGCTTTGATGGCTGCGATGTCGCGCTGGTGGGCTCGCCGTCCGCCGAGGCGTTTGCCGCTGCGTCCGAGGGCTTTGATGCTTCGTTTGATGCCGAGGGTCCGCACCTGTGGTGGTTTGTGAACTCCATCGGCGGGTTTGGTCTGCGTGTGCCCGATCTGCGCGCTCTGGGTCGGGCGGCGCGTGAGGCCCATGCGCTGCTGGTTGTAGACAACACCGTGGCGTCGGCTTTTGGCTGCGATTCGCTGCGGCTGGGTGCTGCGCTGTCGCTCGAGGCGCTCGATCGCGTGTGCGCCGGCAAGGCTCCGCGCAAGCTCGTTGCCGCTTCGGTGGCGCGTTCGCAGCTCAAGCGCCATCATGTGGATGCTGCTGCCGAGTGCGCGAATGCGTTGTTTGCGGGTTGCCGTGCTTTGTCACTCGACCTTTCTACCGAGGAGGCGGGTGTGCTGGAGCGGGGGCTGGACACGCTCGATGCCCGCATGCAGGAGCATTTCGACCGCGCCCGTGCGCTGGCCGAGTATCTGGCCGCCAACGAAATGGTGCGCAACGTGCGCTATCCCGGGCTGAGCTCGCATCCTGACCATGCTGTTGCAACGGGAATCCTGGAGCACGGATTTGGGCCAGCAGTTGAATTTGACCTTATTGAGCGTAGCGCGGGAGAGCTGTTCGATGCTTTGCCGGGGGAGTTTCGCACATCGCCCGCCGGCGGCGCAACGACGCGCCTCTCTGCTCCGCGAGGTAAGCAGGGGAGCACCATCCGCCTCTTCGCCGGCACCGACAACCCCCTGGTCGCGGCAGCCGCCCTAGACAACGCCCTCCGCAAGTAGCTAATTTGGGACGGGGCTTTTTTAGCTACCCAATGTCATTTTTTGCTATGAGTCAAGAATGCTCTGGATGGTAGCTAAAAAAGGCCCCGTCCCAAATTGGCTACTCTTTGATGCTGGCGATGAGGGCGTCGGCTTTGGTGGCAATGACTTGGTTTATGTCGGCCTGCAGCTCCTCGTAGACCGCTATGGCGCGCTCGCCGGCAGGCGTGAGCGTGGATCCGCGGGCGCCGTCGCGCTCGATGAGTTTGCATCCCAGCTGCCCTTCGGCTTCGTTCACAATGCGCCAAGCCTTGGAATAGGCCATGCCCATGCTTTTGGCGGCGCGGTTGAGCGAGTGCTCGCGGGCAATACCCTGCAGCAACAAGACGCAGCCGTGACCAAACACGCCCGGCAGATCTTTGTCGCACGCTTGAATGACCAACTTTGCCGTCGTCTTGTACTCCATGTGCCTTACGTCTCCCCGCTAAAGCGTTTGCTGGGCAAACGCAAAGCGTGCGTCAAACCCTCGTGTGCTCTTCTTAAATCATGCATTGTAGCAGTCAAAGTGCGTTAAGATACTTCCCCAGTATTGGGCGCCCAAGGTTGGGCTGGGTCCTACGAGGCCTGCAGCCGACCGGTCGCATGGAAAAAGGAGAAACATGGCTACGTTCTTTCCCGGTGAGTCCCACACGTTTTCGGAGTATCTGCTGGTCCCTGGCTACTCGTCCTCGCAGTGCATCCCCAACAACGTCTCTCTCAAGACGCCGCTAACCCGCTTTAAGCGCGGTGAGAAGCCGGCAATCACCCTGAACATCCCCATGGTTTCCGCCATCATGCAATCCGTCTCGGGCGTCGACATGGGTGTCGCGCTCGCTACCGAGGGTGGCCTGTCCTTCATTTACGGTTCCCAGAGCGCCGAGTCCGAGGCCGCTATGGTCAAGGCCGTCAAGGATCACAAGGCCGGCTTCGTTCAGTCCGATTCCACGCTGACACCCGACATGACCATGGAGCAGGTCATCGAGCTCAAGGAGAAGACCGGCCACTCCACCATGCCGGTCACCGACGACGGCACTCCCAAGGGCAAGCTCCTGGGCATTGTCACCAGCCGTGACTATCGTCCCAGCCGCGATGACCACCAGAAGAAGGTCTCCGAGTTCATGACCCCGCGCGAGCAGCTCATCGTGGGCGACAAGAACATCAGCCTCAAGGTTGCCAACGACGTCATTTGGGACAACAAGCTCAACGCCCTGCCGATCGTCGACGACAACGATCACCTTATGGGCATCGTTTTCCGCAAGGACTACGACAGCCACAAGACCAACCCCAACGAGCTGCTCGATAACGACAAGCGCTATATGGTCGGCGCCGGTATCAACACCCGCGACTATGCCGAGCGCGTGCCGCTGCTCATCGAGGCTGGCGCCGATGTCCTGTGCATCGACTCCTCCGAGGGCTTCAGTGAGTGGCAGAAGCGCACCATCGAGTGGATTCGCGCCAACTACGGCGAGGACGTCAAGGTCGGTGCCGGTAACGTCGTCGACGCCGAGGGCTTCCGCTTCTTGGCCGACTGCGGTGCCGACTTCATCAAGGTCGGTATCGGCGGCGGTTCCATCTGCATCACTCGCGAGACCAAGGGTATCGGTCGTGGCCAGGCCACCGCGCTGATCGACGTCTGCCGCGCCCGTGACGAGTACTACGAGGAGACCGGTGTTTACGTGCCCGTGTGCTCCGACGGCGGCATCGTCTACGACTACCACATGACGCTCGCCCTTGCCATGGGCGCCGACTTTATGATGCTGGGCCGCTACTTCGCCCGCTTTGACGAGAGCCCGACCGAGCGCGTCAACGTCAACGGCCAGTACATGAAGGAGTACTGGGGCGAGGGTTCTGCGCGTGCCCGCAACTGGCAGCGCTACGACCTGGGCGGCGCCGCGAAGCTCAGCTTCGTCGAGGGCGTCGACTCCTACGTCCCGTACGCCGGCTCCCTCAAGGACGGCGTGGGCGGCACGCTTTACAAGGTCAAGTCCACGATGTGCAACTGCGGCGCCCTCTCGATCCCCGAGCTCCAGGAAAAGGCACGCCTGACCCTGGTCTCCTCGACCTCGATCGTCGAAGGCGGAGCCCACGACGTAGTCGTGAAAGACTCCCAGCAGTCTGTGTCTTATCGATAGGATAAGAGCTGCACATAAAGGTTGAGTTTCAACCACGTTATTTAGATAAAGCGAGATGCCTGCAAGTCGCAGGCATCTCGCTTGTTGTATTTGCTATCATCAGTCAAGTTAACCTTAGGGTCGGGCGGCTTAGCTTTGTTCGCTACAAGTTCCGCACGCAAAGAAGAGCACTTAATGTGCTCTTCGTCTTGCGCAGGACTGTCCGCAGTAGCGAATAAAGCTAAGCCGACCGACCCCATTAAAGATTAAAGGAGCTGATATGTGCGATTGCACAGATCATAAGGATGAGATCCCTGCCTACGACGCGCAGGCCATTGAGTCCAAGTGGATGAAGGCCTGGGAGGACTCCAACCTCTTTGCCGTCGACACCGACGCCAGCAAGCCCAAGAAGTACGTGCTCGAGATGTTCCCGTATCCGTCGGGCGACCTGCACATGGGCCACGCGCGCAACTATACCATCGGCGATGCCATGGCCCGTCAGGCCCGCATGCGCGGCTACGATGTGCTGCACCCCATCGGCTTTGACGCCTTTGGCCTGCCCGCTGAGAACGCTGCCATTAAGCACAACACGCAGGCTGCCGCCTGGACGTATAAGAACATGGACCAGGCGCTCGCCACGATGAGGCGCATGGGCTTCTCCTACGACCTGGATCGCACCGTTAAGACCTGCAGCCCCGACTACTATCGCTGGGGTCAGTGGATCTTTGAGAAGATGTGGGAAAAGGGCCTGGTCTATCGTAAGAAGAATCCGGTTAACTGGTGCCCCACCTGCAAGACCGTTTTGGCTAACGAGCAGGTGACCGAGGGCAAGTGCTGGCGTTGCGGCACCGAGCCCGAGAAGCGCGATCTTGAGCAGTGGTACTACAAGATTACCGAGTACTCCCAGGAGCTGCTCGATGACCTGGAGAAGCTCCCTGGCTGGCCCGAGCGCGTCAAGCAGATGCAGGCCAACTGGATCGGCCGCTCCGAGGGTGCCGAGGTCGACTTTACCCTGTGCGACGCCGATGGCGAGCCCATCGAGGGCGACGAGGGCAAGATCACCGTCTTCACCACGCGCGCCGACACGCTCTTTGGCGTCTCCTTCTTTGTCCTGGCTCCCGAGTACGCCCGTCTGCACGAGCTCGTCGAGGGCACGGAGTACGAGGCGGCCGTCACCAAGATCGTTGAGGACTCCAAGCACATTTCTGCCGTCGAGCGTGCCCAGGGTACTCTCGAGAAGCACGGTGCCTTTACCGGCCGCTACGTGGTGAACCCCGTTAACGGCGAAAAGGTCCCCGTGTGGGTTGCCGACTACGTTGTGGCCGACTACGGCACCGGCGCCGTCATGGCCGTTCCCTGCGGCGACCAGCGCGACTTTGAGTTCGCACGCAAGTATGATCTGCCGATCGTGCCGATCATCCTGGACGATGACGACCGCGCAGCCGTCGAGGCCAGCGGCGAGACCATCGATACCTTCCATGCCGAGACCGTCGACTGGGATTGCGCCCATGCTGCCGAGGGCACGCTCGTCCAGTCCGGCAAGTACACCGGAATGCGCGGTGGCAAGCACTCCGAGGGCGAGGCTGCCATCGTGGCCGACCTCGAGGCCATGGGCTGCGGTCGTCGCAAGGTCGAGTTCCGTCTGCGCGACTGGCTCATTTCCCGTCAGCGCTATTGGGGCAACCCCATCCCGGCCATCCACTGCGAGCACTGCGGCATCGTACCCGTGCCCGAGGACCAGCTGCCGGTGACGCTGCCCGAGAACTTGGACCTGGGCGCCGGCGAGACGCTTGCCGAGTGCAAGGACTTCTACGAGACCACCTGCCCGGTCTGCGGTCGCCCGGCCAAGCGCGAGACCGATACCATGGACACTTTCACCTGCTCCAGCTGGTATTACCTGCGCTATACCGATCCGCACAACACCGAGCTGCCCTTCTCCCGTGAGGCCGCCGACCGTTGGATGCCCGTCGATAACTACATCGGCGGCATCGAGCACGCCATTCTGCACCTGCTCTATAGCCGCTTCTTTACCAAGGCCCTGCGCGACCTGGGTCTGCTGAGCGTGGACGAGCCCTTCACTAACCTGCTGTGCCAGGGCATGGTCAAGGACGAGAACGGCGAAACCATGTCCAAGTCCAAGGGCAACGTCGTGCCCCCGAGCTCGGTCATCGAGCCCTACGGCGCCGACACCATGCGTCTGGCGATCCTGTTTATCGCCCCGCCCGAGAAGGATTTCGACTGGGACCCCAAGGCCGTTGATGGCGCCAACCGCTTCATCAAGCGCGCCTGGCGTATCGTTTGGCAGCTTGTCCAGTCTGGCGACGCCAGCGTGGCCTTCGACAAGTCAGCGCTCGACGAGGTTGCGATGAAGCTCTATCGCGAGCGTCACCGCACCATCGCCAAGTGCACCGAGGACTTCGATCGCGGCCAGTTCAACACCGCCATCTCGGCCGTCATGGAGCTCGTCAACGCGGCGAGCGCCTACCTCAACGCCACTGAGGTCGCTTCCCGTGACAAGGCGCTGTGCTACGGCGTGGCTAAGGATATCGTGAGCGTCCTTGCCCCCATCTGCCCGTTCTGGGCCGACGAGCTGTGGCATGAGGCGCTCGGCTGCGAGGGCAATGCCTACACCGCCGCCTGGCCCGAGTTCGACTTGGCCGAGTCCATAGAGGACACGGTGCAGATCGTCGTACAGGTGCTCGGCAAGGTCCGCGGCCGCATCGACGTCGCCCGCGACGCCTCCAACGAGGAGATGCAGGCTGCCGCTGAGGAAGCCGTCGCCAAGTGGCTCGAGGGCAAGACGGTCGTCAAGGCCATCTGCGTGCCCGGCAAGCTGGTCAACCTGGTGGTCAAATAAGCTCTGCGCGTAAAGCTGACATGCAATAAACGAGGGACGGTCCGGTTGGGCCGTCCCTCGTTTTGTTTAGCCTGGCCGCGGTCAATTGTCCTATTCTTGTGGAGAAGCTGTGCGCACGCTGACCTGCAGATTCGTACTGTGCTTGCACGTTTTCGCAGCTATTGCTATAGTTTGCTTGCAAATGAAGTTGTAATTGAAAGAAGTGGGGTTTCGGCCCCGCTTCTTTTTTGTATGGATGGAGGTGCCGCAATGGTCAAGACTAAGACCGAGCAGGCGATCATCGATGCGCTCGAGGCCGTCGCTCCCCAGCACGATGTCGACATCGTCGACGTCGAGCTCGTGGGTGCCACCAAGGCCCCCTGCGTGCGCGTGCGTATCGAGGGTGCCGAGGGTCAGAGCCTGTCGCTCAACGACGTCACGGCCAATACCAAGTGGGTCGGCGACGTGATTGAGGAGCTCGACCCCATCTCTTCGAGCTATACGCTTGAGGTGTCGAGCCCGGGCATGGCGCGCCCACTGCGCCGCCCGTGCGACTTTGCCCGCTTTGTGGGCGAGAACTGTGAGCTCACCTCCACCGCCACCGAGGGCCGTCGCAAGTACGCCGGCAAGATTGCCGCTGCGACCGAGACCGACGTGACCCTCGAGCTCGAGGACGGCGAGTCCGTTACCCTCGATTTCTCTGATGTTAAAAAGTGCAAGTTGAAGCCCACCTACGACTTCAAGCCCGCGAAGGAAGGAAAGTAAGATGGCAGCATCCGACATGATGTCCGCCCTGATGGAGCTTTGCCAGGAGAAGCACATCGACCAGCTCTACCTGATCGACCGCCTGGAGCAGTCGCTCGCCAAGAGCTATGCCGAGATCCTGCATCTTGAGTGGGGCGCTAAGGTGACCATCGACCGCACCACCGGCAAGATCTACGTCTACCGCCTGGAGCCGATCGACGATTCCATGGACGAGGAGGGCAACTTCACCGAGTTCGAGGAGATCGACGTCACCCCCAAGAATACGAGCCGCATCGCTGCCCAGCACGCCAAGGCCGAGATCAACGCCATCGTGCGTAACTCCGCCCGCGAGCAGATCTACGAGGAGTTCTCCGGCCGCATCGGTGACCTCATCAGCGGTACCGTGCTGCAGTCCACGCCCGACTTCACGATCGTCAAGATTCGCGAGGGCGTCGAGGCCGAGCTGCCGCACTTCGATCAGCGTCGTTACGAGAACGAGCGCAACGAGCGTCCGATGGGCGAGCGCTACCTGCACAACCAGCACATCAAGGCCGTGATCATCGACGTTCGCGACCCCAACTCCAACCTGCAGCCGGTTCGTGGCGAGCACAGCCGTCCGCCGATTGTCATCTCCCGTACCCACCCCGAGCTCATGCGTCGTCTGTTTGAGCAGGAGGTGCCCGAGATCTATGAGGGCACCGTCCAGATTAAGTCGATCGCCCGCGAGCCCGGCCAGCGCTCCAAGGTCGCCGTCCACTCGCTCGACGACCGTCTGGATCCCGTGGGCGCCTGCGTCGGCCCCAAGGGCAGCCGTGTTCGCGCTGTCGTGGGCGAGCTCCGCGGCGAGCGCGTCGACGTCATCCTGTGGGATGCCGATCCTGCCGTCTACGTCGCCAACGCCCTGTCGCCCGCTAAGGTCACCCGCGTCCTCATCGACGAGGAGAAGGCCTACGCCGGCGTCATTGTGCCCGACGACCAGCTGTCCCTCGCCATCGGCAAGGAGGGCCAGAACGCCCGCCTTGCCGCGCGCCTGACCGGCTGGCACATCGACATCAAGTCCGAGACGCTTGCCGCCGACATCCTCAAGAACGTTCCCGTTCACGAGGAACCCGCCGCCGACCTGATCGGTGATGAGGAGGACGAGGACGTCCGCCGCTGCGAGTACGTGTCCGAGGACGGCATCCAGTGCCGCAACCAGGCCCGTCCCGGCTCCCGTTTCTGCGGTGTCCACGACACCGACGCCTTCGATGATGCGGAGGACCTGATCTAGCGCGGTCGCGCCGGGCGGGTCCCGGCGCGTCTCCCACGCTCGTTCAGTCTCTAGGCACCCAAGGTGCCAGAAAGGGTAGGTGAAGTCATATGGCAAAAGTCCGTGTGTCCACCCTGGCCAAAGAGTTCGGCATGACCTCCAAGGAACTGATGGGTCATCTCGCCGATATGAAGATTCCCGCTAAGTCCGCTTCCTCCACCTTGGAGGACGCCTATGTCGCCATGGTCCGCAAGCAGCTCGCCTCGGTGATCGAGGCCCGCGCTCAGGAAGTCGAGGCCGCCAAGCAGGCCGAGGAGCAGGCAGCTGCCGCCGAGGAAGCCGCTCGCGCCGCCGAGGCCGAGCGCGAGCGCATCGCCGCCGAGAAGGCACGCGAGGAGGAGCGCCGCCAGTTTGCCGCAGCCCAGGCTGCCGAGGAGGCTGCCCGCGCCGAGGCCGAGGCCAAGAAGAAGGCCGAGCAGGAGCGCCTTGCTCGCGAGAAGGAGGAGGCTGCCCGCGAGGCCCAGCGCCGCGCCGTTCCCGCTTCCGACTCCGGTTCGCGCTTCCGTTCGCTGCTCGACCAGATCGCTGCACAGGAGACCGTGCTCAAGGAGAAGAAGGACGCCGAGGACAAGGCCAAGGCCGAGCGCGCCGCCGAGCGCGGTAACCGTCGTGGCGGCAACAACGACCGCCGCGGTGGCCGTCGTAACGATCGCAACGCTTCCGACAACAACTCCGAGCGCAACGCCTCCGAGAGCCGTCCGCACAGCCATCGCACCAACGCCAGCAACAACGTCGCTGCCGGCATGGACTTCCCCAACCCCGATAAGCAGGGCAAGGGCAAGAAGCGCAAGGGCGGTCACAACAACGAAGAGGACCACTACAGCCGCATGGCTCGTGAGGCCGAGGAGTACAGCCGCGAGAAGGTGCTCGAGGAGGCTCGTGCTGCCGTCGAGGAGGCCTCTCGTGAGTCCACCGGTCGCCGCAAGAAGCGCAAGGAGAAGCGCGAGCGCGAGGCTGCCAAGGCTCAGGAGGAGCGCAAGATAGAGGAGGCGCTGGCCCAGGGCGTGAACCCCGAGGAGCTCGACGCCATCAAGGTCTCCCAGGGCGTTACCGTCCAGGAACTCGCCGAGGCACTCGACGTTCCGGCCAACGACATCATCAAGCGCCTGTTCCTGCTGGGCACGCCGCTCACCATGACGCAGTCCATGTCCGATGACCTTGTCGAGCTCGTTGCCGACGACCTGGGTCGTCAGATCAAGATCATTACCCCCGAGGAGGAGAATACCTTCTCGTTCTACGACGATCCCGCCGACCTTAAGCCGCGCGCACCGGTCGTCACCGTCATGGGCCACGTCGACCACGGCAAGACGTCGCTGCTCGACGCCATCCGTCACACCGGCGTTGCTGCCGGCGAGGCGGGCGGCATTACGCAGGCCATCGGCGCTTCGCAGGTCATGATCAACGACCGCAAGATCACCTTCATCGATACCCCGGGTCATGCCACCTTTACGGCCATGCGTGCCCGTGGTGCCAAGGTGACCGACATCGTCATTCTGATCGTGGCCGCCGACGACGGCGTCATGCCCCAGACCATCGAGTCGATCAATCACGCCAAGGCCGCCGGCGTACCCATCGTCGTCGCCGTCAACAAGATCGATAAGCCGGGTGCCAACCCCGACCGCGTGCGCCAGGAGCTCACCGAGTACGGCATCATCCCCGAGGAGTGGGGCGGACAGAACATGTTCGTCAACATCTCGGCCAAGCAGAAGATCGGTATCGACGACCTGCTCGAGACCGTGCTGCTCCAGGCCGACGTGCTCGAGCTCAAGGCCAACCCCGACACTTTTGCCTCCGGTAACGTCCTCGAGGCTAAGCTCGACAAGGGCCGCGGTTCGGTTGCCACGGTGCTCGTGACCCGCGGTACCCTGCACGTGGGCGATACGCTGGTCGCCGGCCTTACCTACGGTCGCGTCCGCGCCATGCTCGATCCCAAGGGCAACGCCGTCACCGAGGCCGGTCCTTCCGACGCCGTCGAGATCCTGGGCCTGCAGTCCGTGCCCAACGCCGGCGACGAGTTCCGCGTTTTCGAGGACGAGCGCGAGGCTCGCGCCCTGGCCGATGAGCGTTCACTCAAGGCCCGTATCGAGGAGCAGAGCCGCGTCAAGCACGTCACGCTCGAGAACCTCTTCGAGACCATTGCCGACGCCGAGGTCAAGGAGCTCAACCTGATCATCAAGGCCGACGTCCAGGGTTCCATCGAGGCCCTTCAGGACTCGCTCGACAAGATGGATCAGTCCGAGGTTCGCATCAACACGATCCACTCCGCCGTTGGTGCCATCAACGAGACCGACGTCGTCCTGGCCGACGCCTCCAACGCCATCATCATCGGCTTTGGTGTCCGCCCCGACGGTAAGGCGCGTTCCGCCGCCGAGCGCGAGGGCGTCGAGATCCGTTGCTACGACGTCATCTACAAGTGCCTCGAGGAGCTCGACGCTGCCCGTATCGGCATGCTCAAGCCCACCGAGGTCGAGGTCTCCACGGGTACCGCGACCGTCCTGGACACCTTCAAGGTGCCTAAAGTCGGTATCGCCGCCGGTGTCCGCGTCGAAGAGGGCGAGATCGCCGCGACCGATTCCGTGCGTCTGGTGCGCGACGGCATCGTGGTCTTCAACGGCAAGATCGCCTCGATGCGTCACTACAAGGACGAGGCCAAGAGCCTCAAGAGCGGTTCCGAGGGCGGCATTGGCCTGGAGAACTTCCAGGACATCAAGCCCGGCGACCAGATCGAGGGTTACCGTATCGACCAGGTTGCCCGTACCGAGTAGGGGGTAGCGCTATGAAGCAAACGCAGGCAACCCGCCGTCTGGGCGAGCAGCTTCGCGAGAAGCTCGGTTATATCCTGCTCTTTGAGGTTTCCGATCCGCGTCTCGACCTGGTTACTTTGACCGCGGTCGAGGTCGCGGTGGACCGTTCGTTCGCGCGCGTGTACGTGTCGTGCGATGCGAGCCGCTACGACGAGGTCTTGGAGGCGCTCGCAAGCGCTAAGGGCCGTATTCGCAGCCTGTTGGCTCGCTCGCTCGATTGGCGTGTTACGCCCGAGCTCGATTTTCGCATCGATCGCTCGACCGATGAGGCCGAGCGTATCACGCGTGCGCTGGAAAACGTTCCCGCCACGCTTGCGATCGAAAAGGACGAGGACGGCTATCCGATAGCGGATGCCGCCCAGGAGGCAGCTTTAGATGACTAATTCCGCCGACCTCGCCTCGTGCGAGTCTGCAGATATTCAGCGACGCATCCTCGAGCTCATCGAGGGTGCGTCCTCCATTGCGATTTCGGGACATACTTCTCCCGATGGCGATGCCTTGGGCTCCGTTTTGGGTCTGGGCCTTTCGCTCATGAAGTTTTTCCCCAACAAGGACATTGCCCTGCTGCTGGCAGACGATGATCCGGTTCCGCGTATCTACCGCTTTATGGAAGGCTCCGATCGCCTGGTGCCGGCATCTGCGTACACCGGCAATCCGGACCTGTTCATCTCGGTGGACGTGCCGGTCGTCGAGCGTCTCAATAATTCCGCCGAGGTGCTTCGTCGCTCCAAGCATGTGGTGTGCTTCGATCACCATCCGGCGCGTGAGGAGTTTGCCGAGCTCAGCCTGAGGCGCGTCGAAGCTGCAGCCTGCGCCATGATCATCGACCGCTTCTTGGACAATTGCGGCATTGTCGCACGTGATGGCGTTGCGACCTGCCTGCTGTGTGGCTTGGTTACCGATACCGGCCGTTTTCAGTACCAAAACGCCGATGCCGCCGCGTTCCATGCAGCCTCGCGTCTGGTTGCCCACGGTGCCGATCCGGCGCGTGTGGCACTCGAGGTCTACCAGAGCATGCGCGTTGAATTTTTGCACCTCAAGTCCATCGTTATGGGCCGCATTAAGACGGTGGCCCACGGGCGCGTCGCGTATAGCTACGCGTACCAGAGTGACCTTGAGGCCTGCGGTGTCACCTCGGATGAGTGCGACGGCCTGGTCGATGTGGTTCGCTCGGTGATGGGCGTCGAAGTCTGCCTGTTCCTGAAGGGCATTGAGGGCGATACCAAGGTGCGCGGCAACCTGCGCTCCAAGGGCGACCTCAACGTGTCCGAGATCGCTGCTGCCTTTGGCGGAGGCGGACATCCCGCTGCCGCCGGTTTCTCCAACAACGGAACGATTCTCGAGACGCTCACCGTGGCACTTCCCATGCTGGCCGAACTGGTAGGGGAGGATCCCGCTTCGGTGACCGTCGAGCTTTAACTTTTTGGATGGTACATGGCTCGTCGTACGCCTTCTCAACTGAATATGCTGCTCGCCGTCGATAAGCCGGTGAGCTGCACGTCCCACGATGTGGTCTCGCAATGTCGGCGCGCCCTCCATGAGCGTCGCGTCGGCCATGCCGGCACGCTCGACCCCATGGCATCGGGTGTCATGGTGGTGGGTGTTGGCCAGGCTACTCGTTTGCTGGGCATGCTAACCCTCGATACCAAAAGCTATGTCGCCGACATCTCGTTTGGCGCCGAGACCAATACCGATGATGCGGAGGGCGAGGCGGTCCGCACGGTGGCTATTGCCAACGAGCTGCGCGATCCTGCCTATGCCCGTGAGCGCTTGGCGGCCATGCTGGGTCCGCAGATGCAGGTGCCGCCGGCGTTTTCGGCTATCTCGGTCAATGGCGTTCGCGCCTACAAGTCTGCTCGCGAGGGCAATGCGGTGGACCTGCCTCCGCGCCCCGTCGAGGTCTATGCCGCCGACCTGATCGCCGTGGGCGGCGAAGGTGATACGTGTGTGTGGACCGTGGCGTTCTCGGTGAGCAAGGGCACCTATATCCGTGCGCTCGCTCGAGACTTGGGCCGCGCCTGTGAGAGCGCCGCGCACATTTCCGCGTTGCGCCGCACGGCCTCCGGTGTTGTTTCCATTGGCGCTTGTCATGCGGTCGAGGAACTTTCCCCCGAGTCCGCGCCTGGCTTTGCCCTGGATCCCATTGCTGCCCTGGGCGCCACGCGTGTTGACTTGCCTGGCAATCTTGCCGATGACCTGCTCTGCGGCCGACGCATTCCCGTTGAGCGTGCGCTTGCGGATTTCGATGCCTCGAAGGCGCCGTTTGCGTTGGTGCTCGATGGGGGACTCAAGGCGCTCGCCCGCATTGAGAGTGGCCGCTTTGTCATGGAGCACGTGTTTCCGCAGGCAATCGGCGGTGTTCGATGATGTTGTCCGCTCGCGAGCTCGCGCGTATCTTTTTCGCGGGCGAGTCGGACGAGGCTCGCATCGTTGCTGCCGATGCATTTGATGAGTGCGAGCACTTGGGTGCTGCCTCCATCGCCATCGGCGTTTTCGATGGTGTGCACCGTGGACACCAGGAACTCATCGAAGCGCTTGTCTGTGATGCCCGTGCCCATGGCTGTAAGGCGGTCGTGGTTACCTTCGATCCCGACCCGGACGTCGTGGTGAGCCCTTCGCCCGCTCAAAAATTGATGACGACGGCCGACCGTCTGCATGCCCTGGCTCAAACCCGGGTCGATGCAGTGGTGGCCGTTCCCTTTACGCCTGAGGTTGCGGCGCTCGACCATGTCGGTTTTCTCGCACTGTTGTCACGCGTTGTCGACATTCGTTCGATTCGCGTTGGCAGCGATTTTAGGCTGGGTCGCGGCGGTGCTTCTGGTGTTGCCGAGATGCGCGCCTGGGGTTCCGAGCGCGGAGTTGACGTGTATGGTCACGACCTGCTTTGCGAGGGCGGCGAGGCCATTTGCGCCACCCGCATTCGTCACGAGCTGGGACAGGGCCATGTGGGGCTTGCTGCTGGGTTACTCGGCCGCCCGTATATGGTGCGTGGCGGTGTTATTCGCGGCCGCCACGAGGGCTCTGGCATGGGCTTTCCCACGGCAAACCTACAGGTTCCCGACGGCATTCAGGTGCCTGCCGATGGCGTGTATGAGGGCCTGGTGCTGGTAAACGACATCGTGTGGCCTGCTGCCGTTAACGTCGGACTGCCGCCGACGTATGCCGACGATGCGGCATCTGCGCATCTTGAGGCTAATTTAATTGGTTATACGGGCGACCTGTACGGTGCTTCCGTTTCGCTGGCGTTTACGCGCTGGCTGCGTCCGTCGCGCGTGTTCGATTCGCTGGATGAGTTGATCGCGACCGTCGAGGGTAATATCGAAGATATTCGTCACAACTTGGGCGAGCAGGGGGTGAGCGTCCGTGATTAGCGATGAGGAAAAAGACCAGGTACGCGCTGCGTCCGACTTAGTCGCCATCGTGCAGGAAACGGTTGAGCTCAAGCCCCGCGGCCATGAGTTTTGGGGCTGCTGCCCCTTTCATGGCGAAAAGACTCCGTCCTTCCACATTATTCCCGCCACGCAGGTGTGGCATTGCTTTGGCTGCGGCGAGGGTGGCGACGTCTTCACCTATATCATGAAGCGCGAGAACCTGAGCTTTCCCGAGTCAATCCGTTATTTGGCCGATCGTGCAGGTATTGAGCTGCACGACACCGGAGATCGCCGCGAGCGCGGTACCAAGCGTGCCCGCATCTACGATCTGTGTGCCGAGACCGCCCAGTTCTACCACACCATGCTTATGCGCGGTAAGGATGGCCGTCCACGTGAGTACTTTGCCAGCCGCGGCATGGGTGGCGACGTCTGCCGCCGCTACTGCCTGGGCTTTGCGCCGGGTCGTAATATGCTGGTGGCTCATCTGTCGCAGGCGGGCTTTACTCCGCAGGAGATGATCGACGCCAACGTTGCCGTGAGTCGAGGGCGCGGGCAGCTTGCCGACCGCTTCTACGACCGCGTGATGTTCCCCATCTTTGACGAGCAGGGTCACAACATCGCCTTTGGCGGTCGCATCATGGGTGACGGCCAACCCAAGTACCTCAACACCGCCGAGACGAGCGTGTTTCATAAAAAGCGAAACCTCTACGGCTTTAATTGGGCCAAGGAGTTTATCGTCGCGCAGGATACCGCCATCGTGGTAGAGGGCTATACCGACTGCATCGCCTGTTGGGAGGCGGGGATTAAAAACGTTGTCGCTACGCTGGGCACCGCGCTCACGGAGCATCACGTCAAGACGCTCACCCGCTTTGCCAAGCGCATCGTGTATATGTTTGACGGCGATGCCGCGGGCCAGAAGGCCGCCCGTCGCGCGATTCAGTTTATCGAGCAGGATTCGATGGACCTGCGCTGCGTGGTGCTGCCTGACGGCAACGATCCCATGGAGTTCATCACGGCCCACGGCGGAGAGGAGCTGCAGAAACGCATTGACGCCGCCGAGCCGCTCATGGACTTCGTGTACCGTTCGCTGCAGGAGTCGAGCGACATCACCACGCCGGGCGGTCGCGCCAAGGCGCTGGAGGATGCGCTCACGCTCATCTATCCGCTTCGTGACAGCTATATGATCGATACGTACTTTATCCAGATTGCCGATCTGCTGGGTTTGGATTTGGAGACGGTGCGCGCGAGTTCGGGTCGCGTGTTTCGCGATGTCGCTAAACGCGAGGATGCGGAACGCCGACGCGAACAGAACTATGAACGCCAGCGGGCGCAGGCTGAGCGATCTGGTAGCGCGGGCGGTCGGTCGTCTGGTTCGCAGGGAACATCTCGTGGTGCTTGGGCGTCGGGCGCGACGCCGCCGGTGTCCGCACCGGTCGAAGAAGAGCCGTACGACTACGTCCCACTCGATGCCTACGGTGCCGCGCCGGTCGAGGTCGTCGACGACCTGCCGCCGATCGATGTGCCTGACGGTATGGGCTCTACGCCCGCCGGTGCCCCGACAGACGCCTCGGCCCCTATGGTTTTGACAGATCTAGAGCGCAAGTCCTTGGCGGGGGAGCGTGAGCTGCTAACCATGCTCACGAGCTACCCCGACCTGTTCCGCACGTATGCCGACCGCATCTGCTCCATCGAGTGGGTTGACCCACGTCACGAGTCCATCGCATGGGCCGTGCTGGCAACGCCGCCGGGAACCGATCCTGCAGCCTGCATGGATGCGGCACGCTCGGTGTGTCCCGAGGCGGCAACGCTTGTGAGTGCCGGGCGCATCTCGGCGACGAGCAAGCACCCCACCGAGACGAACATCGTGTTTATGCTCGATACGCTCGAGCTCTACACAATCAAGCGCCGCATGCGTGCCGCACAGGCCAAGCTGCGCCAGGACCGTTCGCTCGATGATGAGGCCCGTCGTGCGCTGACCGTGCAGGCCGCGCAGGACTCGCAGCGTCAGCGCGAACTGCAAAAGTCGATCGGCGGCGTGGCGGACCCGTTCCGTTTGATCGGCCTGGAGGCCGCAGGCACCGAACAGGCCTAGATGTTGTGGTCAACCAGCGTATTCTCGCCTATATCCAGTCCTCTTTTTGGGTATAGACGTCAATGTGTGTGCTAAAGTATTGAGTCCTGTGGACTATGAAGGGAGAATCTGTGCCAAAAAAGACTGAGAGCACGGGTACTGGGCTGGAATCCTACGTTGCAAAGCTCATGGGCAACGGCTCAAACAGGACTTCGGTAACCGAGGACGAGATTCAGGTCGCCCTGAAGGATATCGATGTTTCTGACGAGCAGCTCACCGCGGTGTATTCCGCGCTGCGCAACAGCGGCATCCAGATTATCTCCGCGAGCGGTAACGACGACGCCCCCATGGACGTCGACGATGACGATAACGATACCGATACCGACGATTTCGATGACGATGACGAGCACGATTCCGGCTCGCTCGACGATCACGAGCTCAAGATGGCCCGTCAGGCCGACGCCGAGATGGGTTCTTCCAAGAGCAAGAAGAAGCGCACCGTGCGCACGTCCCGTTCACGCTCCCGCGTGCGTGGCATCGATGCCTCCACGGTGATGCTGACCGGCGATCCGGTTCGTATGTACCTCAAGGAGATCGGCAAGGTCGACCTGTTGACCGCTTCCGAAGAGGTCGATCTGGCTATGAAGATCGAGGCCGGTCTCGAGGCCACCGAGAAGCTCGAGGCTGCCGAAGCAGGCGAGCTCGAGCTCACGCGTGCCGAGATGCGCCGTCTGACCCGTATCGAGAATGTCGGCCTCGAGGCCAAGCAGGCTCTCATCAGCGCAAACCTGCGTCTGGTCGTCTCCATCGCCAAGCGCTATGTTGGCCGCGGCATGCTGTTCCTGGACCTGATCCAGGAGGGCAACCTCGGTCTGATCCGCGCCGTCGAGAAGTTCGACTACCAGAAGGGCTTTAAGTTCTCCACGTACGCCACGTGGTGGATCCGTCAGGCCATCACGCGCGCTATCGCCGACCAGGCCCGTACCATCCGTATTCCCGTGCACATGGTCGAGACCATCAACAAACTCGTCCGCGTGCAGCGTCAGCTCCTTCAGGACCTGGGCCGCGACCCGACCCCCGAGGAGATCGGTGCCGAGATGGACATGAGCGCCGACCGCGTCCGCGAGATCCAGAAGATCTCGCAGGAGCCCGTGTCGCTTGAGACCCCCATCGGCGAGGAAGAGGATTCCCAGCTGGGCGACTTTATCGAGGACTCCCAGGCTATCGTTCCGCCCGATGCCGCCAGCTTCTCCATGCTGCAGGAGCAACTCACTCAGGTGCTCGACTCGCTTGCCGATCGTGAGCGCAAGGTTATCGAGCTGCGCTTTGGCCTTGTCGACGGGCATCCCCGCACGCTCGAGGAAGTCGGCCGCGAGTTTGGCGTCACGCGCGAGCGTATCCGCCAGATCGAGTCCAAGACCTTGGCCAAACTCCGCCACCCGAGCCGCAGCAGCAAGCTGAAGGACTATATCGAGTCTTAGTAGTTACGGCGTTTTACCAAACGCCGTAACTGGCCGACGCTGCGCGGACACCAGAGCGACAACTTGTCATTCAAAGAGGACGGCATGACCAGAAGGTCTATGCCGTCCTCTTTTCATGCCAATTTGCTCGCTCTGGTGCCCGC
>NZ_QRLS01000002.1:0-61264 GCF_003472325.1 Collinsella sp. AM12-1 | reverse complement strand
GCACCTTGCTCGCTCTGGCGGGTTTTCGCTCATATGACCCAATCCGCTGTCAAGGGCCACAATGGCCCCGCCGACCGCTTGCAATCGGTCGGCGGGGCCTGCCGTTAAACCCGTCCCGGTCCGCCCCCGGCATGTCATCGACGCCTTCGGCTCAGTCTCATATCCGCGGATACCGCTCCGGCGGCCCGCAATCCTCTCCTTCGGCGGGGTTCCCCAAGTCTGTCGAGGCGCATGCGGAGGGCTCCGCGCGCACAGCGAAATAGGGGGTATCCCCGAAGGCCGCCCGGCTCGCCGGGGCGGGGGCTATGTCCATTCCGCGCCCTCCCGGCACATCGTGCCGAGGGCCCAGAGCCACCTCACGAGCTCGGCCGCGGTGGCCGCGTTGGCCTTCGCCTGGGGCATGCCGCGGGCGAGCATCTCCTCGCGGCGGCGCAGGAGCCGCTCGGATCCCTTCCTCCCGTGCATCCTTATCTCGAGGGGCACGCCGGAGCCCTTGGGCATCAGCTTCGGCTGGTGGCCGGCCTGGGCGTAGCACCAGGACCCCTCGACAGCCAGCTTCCTGACGAGCGCGTTGCCGGCCCCGCTGATCCCGCCGAGGCGCACGGAGTCCGCGCTCGACCTCTGCTTCGGGGCGAGGCCGAAGTAGGACGTCACCTGCCTGCCGGAGCGGAACCTCGAGAAGTCGCCGACCTCGGACGCGAAGGCGGCGGCGAGCGCGAACCCGCACCCCTTGATCGACTGGAGCGCCTCGACCTCGGCCGAGAGGGGGCCCGCCGCGACGGCGGCCCTGTATTCGGCGAGGAGGGCCCCCCTCGTCTCGTCGGCCGCCTCGACCTCGTTCCTCAGCGCCGCAAGCGCCCGGATGCCTCCGTCGTCGGCGGGGTGTATGCCGTCGAGCCACCTGAGGAAGCCGTACGTCCAGTACTTCCGGGGGTTGCCGGCCGGCGTCGTGCCGCCGTAGACATAGCCGCGGCGGGCTAGAAACGCCAGGAGCCGCTGCTTCGCCGCCGCGAGCCTCGCGGTCGCGGCGTCGTGGGCGGCGGCGAGGTCCCTGAGCCCCTCGATCTCGGGGGACGGCACCCATACCGGGGTGACGTCGTGCGACAGTATCGCCTTGGCCATCCTGGCCGCGTCGTTGCGGTCGTTCTTGGACGAGAGGTCGGCAGCCGACCTCGGGACCTTGGAGACGGCCGCGACGACGCAGTCGACGCCGAGCCCGGAGAGCTCCCTTTGCGGGGCGAAGCCGAGGTAGCCGCTCTCGTAGGCGGCGAGCGACGGGCCGGGGAAGCCCGACATCCACTCCGCGACCTCGCCCCAGGGGTTGCCGCGGAACCTCCTCGTCACGGCCTCGCCCGTCTCCGCGTCGAGCGCGCAGACGGTGGTGGACCTGAGGTGTACGTCCATTCCGAAGGCGGTAGAATATCTAGGCACGGGAGCCTCCCAACCTCGTTGCGGCGCGGCTGCGCCTCTGGCACTTCAACAACATTGTCGCAGCCCCGACCCGCGGTCACGAGCGGGGGCTCCTGTCGTTTCCGTGCCCCTGGATTGGGTCATAGTGTCTGGCATTGTCAAAACATCGGCGTTTCCGTTGCCGGTGCCGGCAGTTAGGCCGTCCCCAAGGGATCAAGGCGAGAAAATTTCTTAAAAAAGTTCTTGCCCTAAGCTGATTCGTCCGTATAATAAACTTCGTTGCTTGAGAGCACGCACCTATTCCTCGGTAGCTCAATGGTAGAGCACGCGGCTGTTAACCGCGCTGTTGTAGGTTCGAGTCCTACCCGGGGAGCCAGAATTTCTCAGCCCATTCCGCTGGGCTTTTAAATTCCTCGGTAGCTCAATGGTAGAGCACGCGGCTGTTAACCGCGCTGTTGTAGGTTCGAGTCCTACCCGGGGAGCCAGAATTTCTCAGCCCATTCCGCTGGGCTTTTAAATTCCTCGGTAGCTCAATGGTAGAGCACGCGGCTGTTAACCGCGCTGTTGTAGGTTCGAGTCCTACCCGGGGAGCCAGAATTTCTCAGCCCATTCCGCTGGGCTTTTAAATTCCTCGGTAGCTCAATGGTAGAGCACGCGGCTGTTAACCGCGCTGTTGTAGGTTCGAGTCCTACCCGGGGAGCCAGGTTGTAAAACCCGTCGCTTATGCGGCGGGTTTTTTCATGCCGCGACCACTTGACTCGAACGTTGCCATATCAACATTTCGTGTCGAGGATGTAATCCCGCGACCCACCACCTCAACATGGCGCGGTCGTTGTAGAATATTGCAATGATTGCTCCCACGACATGGTGCCGCGAGCACCAGATAAGGAGATTCTTGTGTCTGAGACCATTAACGGCAGCCTGAGCGTCTCGAACGACGTTATTGCCGATATTGCCGGTTATGCCGCGATGACGTGCTATGGCGTCGTCGGTATGGCTGAGCAGCTCCAAGGCGCCGAGAGCGTGCGCCTGCTTGCCGGTCAGCGCCTCCGCAAGGGCGTGCTTGTCTCCGCCGACGAGAACGGCCTTACGGTCGATCTTCACGTCGTGCTCGAGAACGGCGTCAACATGAAATCCGTCTGCCACAATCTTTCGAGCTCCGTTGCCTTCACCCTGCAGGAGATCGCCCAGATCGATCCCGCCAGCCTTAAGATCGGCATCCATATCGACGCGCTCAAGAGCCGTCTGAACTAGCATCCGAAAACGGAGATTTAAATACCCATGATTGCAAAGACCATTCGCACCTGTTTTCCGATCGCTGCGGCTGCCGTTTCCGACAAGGCCGAGGAGATCAACAAGCTCAACGTCTTTCCCGTGCCCGACGGTGACACCGGCACCAACATGTCGCTCACGCTCGCCTCGGTGACCAAGGAGCTTTCTGCCCTTCCCGCCGACGCCGACATGGAGGCCATCGCCGGCGCCATCACCCACGGCTCCCTGATGGGCGCCCGCGGCAACTCCGGCGTCATCACCTCGCAGATCTTGCGCGGCGTGGCCGAGGGCCTTGTCTCCGCCGACGAGCCCATTACGTCCGCCAACATCGCCTTCGCCTTCCGTCGTGCCGTCAAGGTTGCCTTCCAGGCCGTCCGTAAGCCCATCGAGGGTACGATCCTCACGGTGTTGCGCGATGTCTCGACCAAGGCCGACGAGTGCGAAAAGAAGAAGTTCTCGGCCGAGGACGCGCTCGACGCCATCGTCGTCGAGGCCTACCAGTCCGTCGCCCGCACGCCCGACCTGCTGCCCGTTCTGAAGGAGAACGGCGTGGTCGACTCCGGCGCCTTTGGCTTTGCTATTTTCCTTGAGAACTTTGTTGCCGCCGCTCTTGGCCGCAGCACCGTTGTCGAGGATTTCTCCGCCACGTTTGATTCCGCCTGCTCTGCCCGCGACGCGGCCCTTGGTCGTGTTGAGATCGAGGCCAACGACGACTGGGAGGGCTCGGAATTCCGCTACTGCAACGAGTTCCTCTTTAAGGCCGACGCTCCCTTTGACGAGGACGAGTGCCTCAAGTTCCTGGGTTCCATGGGCGACTGCGAGCTGCTCGTGGGTGCTTACCCCGATTACAAGATTCACGTGCACTCCAACACCCCCAACTTGGTGCTCGAGCACATGCTGCAGCTTGGTCAGATCTACGAAGTCTTTATCCATAACATGGAGATGGAGGCCCACGACCGTACTGCCAAGATCCACGAGGACCAGGAAAAGGCCGCCGAGCCCGCGAAGGCCCTGGGCTTTGTCGCCGTTGCCGCCGGTTCCGGCGAGGCAGACATCCTCAAGTCTCTCGGCGTTGACGTGATCGTCTCGGGTGGCCAGACCATGAACCCTTCGACTGCAGACCTGCTGGGCGCCGTCGACCAGGTCAACGCGACCTCGGTCATCATCCTGCCCAACAACGGCAACATCCGCATGGCCGCCGAGGCCGCTGCTTCAGCCTGCACCGACAAGAAGGTCGCCGTCGTTCCCACCAAGACCGTTCCGCAGGCCTTCTCCGCGCTGTTCGCGGTCCTACCCGATTCCGAGCTTGAGGATGCCGTCGCCGCTATGGTCGACGCCATCAGTGAGGTTCGCGATGGCGAGGTCACCCGTGCCGTGCGCGATTCCAGCGCCTCCGACGGCTCGCCGATTCACTCCGGTGACGTCATGGGTATCATTGCCGGCTCCATTGATGTGGTCGGCTCCGACGTGAAGCAGGTCACGCTCGATTGCATTAACCGTATGCAGGAGGAAGAGGAGGGCGACGCGCTGACGATTCTGGCAGGCGAGGAACTGTCCAATGAGGCCTTCCAGGAGATTGTCGATGCCATTGAGGAGGCTCAGCCCGATCTGGAGATTGACGCCCATCGTGGCGAGCAGCCGCTCTATCCCGTGATCTTCTCGATCGAGTAGGCAACTGCCCATGTCCGAACTGTGCTCCGTGCCGCGCGTCTCGGAGCGCTTTGCCCAGAGCAATGCGCTCGACGAGGATATCGCGCGACTCAAATATGTTTCGGGTAAACGTGAGGAGGCCCTTCGCCGTCTGGGAATTCGGACGGTGGGGGACCTCCTTCTCCATATCCCTCATCGATACCTGGACTTTACGCGCTCCTGGTCCATCGAGATGGCGCCCATCGGTACCGTGTGTACCATCATCGCCACGGTCGACCGTATCGTCCAAAAGCAGCCTCGTCCGCACATGCAGGTGACCGAGGTCTCACTCGTTGACGAGACGGGCGTGCTGCAGGTCGCCTTTTTCCGCCAGCCCTGGATTGCCCAGCAGCTTAAGCAGGGCGACCGCCTGGCCGTAATGGGTAAGGTCGAGTTTGCCTACGGCTTTAAGCAGATGGCCTCGCCGCACTTTGAAAAGCTTGAGGAAGGGCGCGCCGCGGGCACTATCCTGCCGGTCCATTACGTGAGTGACGGCGTGAGTCAGGCATGGATGCGCCGTATCGTAAGCGGCGCGCTCGAGGTCGTCGGCAATCCCTTTGATCCCATTCCGGCACGCTTACGCGTTAAACGTCGCCTGATGAGCCATGCCCGTGCCCTTCGATCGATCCACTTTCCCTCGAGCATGGCTGAGCGCGATATCGCGCGCGCACGCCTTGCCTACGAGGAGTGCCTCTACCTTCAGCTGGCGCTGCGCTTGCGCAACGACGGCGGCCTGGTCGATGTGGTGCCCTATGCCCACGCCGCGGGCGAGCACCTGGCCGCGCTTAAGCAGGCCCTGCCGTTTTCGCTGAGCGACGAGCAGGAGGCCGCGTTCCAAGATATCCTGCGCGATATGTGCGATGGCGGGCGCGTGATGAACCGCCTGCTGCTGGGCGATGTCGGTACCGGCAAGACCGCTGTTGCCGCCTGCGCGCTGGCTGTGGCTGCCGATAGCGGCACGCAGGCCTGCGTTATGGCGCCCACGGGCGTGCTGGCGCGTCAATATGCCGATAAGACCGGCCCCTTGCTCTCGCAGGCTGGCATGACCTGGGCGCTCCTGACGGGCGCCACGCCGGCGGCCGAGCGCGAGCGGATCCATGCCCAGCTGGAATCGGGCGAGCTCGATGTCCTCTTTGGCACCCACGCGGTGCTTTCGGATAACGTGGCGTTTAAGCATCTGTCGCTCGTGGTCATCGATGAGCAGCACCGGTTTGGCGTCGGCCAACGCAACGCCCTGCGTGCGAAGGGCCCTGGTGCCGATCTACTCGTTATGACGGCAACGCCCATCCCACGTACGCTGGCGCTTTCGGTCTACGGCGATCTGGACACGAGCATCATCCGCCATCGGCCCGTCCCTGGCGCTGGCGTGATGACACGCGTGCTTACCGAGTCGAGCCGCGACCTTGCCTATGGCGCCATCCGCGAGGCGCATGAAAAGGGTCAGCAGGCCTACGTGATTTGCCCGCTCGTGGAGCCGAGTGACTCGGTCGATGAGCTTGAGGACGTGCCCGGTATCGCCCGCGACGACGAGGGCCGCGTGACGGTCCCCGTGCCGCTGCACGATACGGCGACCGAGCTCGATCGCCTGCGTCTGGCGTTGCCGGGTCTTGCCATCGAGCGCCTTCACGGCCGTATGCCAGCGGGGGAGAAGGACCAGGTTATCGATGCCTTCAAGCGCGGCGAGATCGACGTGCTCGTCTCGACTACGGTGGTCGAGGTGGGCGTCGACGTGCCCAACGCCACCGTCATGGTCATCGAGAACGGTGAGCGCTTTGGCTTGGCGGCCCTGCACCAGCTGCGCGGCCGCGTGGGCCGCGGCAGCGTGTCGGGCACCTGCCTGGTCATGACGCACTCCAAGGGCAACGGCGGCGCTTCGGCGGCGCAAGAGCGTCTCCAGTCGCTCGAAAAGACCTCGGACGGCTTTACGCTCGCCCAGATGGACCTTCGTCTGCGCCACGAGGGCGAAATCCTGGGGTACCGCCAGCATGGCGGTGTGACTCTGCGCTTTGTCGACCTGGATGCCGACGAGGAGCTGATCGAGTGGGCCCATTTGGACGCGGTCGAGCTCTTGCGGTATGCTTGCAACCTTGACTCCGTGGCGACGCGCCCCCTGCGCGATGCGGTCGCCATGCGATATCGACACATTTTTAAGGAGGTCAGCGGAGGATGAGAATCATCGGCGGCGAATGGCGCGGTCGTAAGATCGAGGAGCCCCGTGGTCGCGATGTCACCCGCCCCACGACCGATCGCGTGCGCGAGGCATGCGCATCTATGGTCATGTCGGCATTCGACTTCGATCTGGACGAGGTCCGCGTGCTGGACGCTTTTGGCGGCTCCGGTGCCTTAGGGTTAGAGATGCTCTCACGTGGTGCCCGCTCACTCACGACGTTCGAGATCGATCGGAATGCCGCGCGGCTCATTACCAAGAATATCGAGTCGCTCTGCCGTGACCGTGCGCGTTGGCGCGTGGTAACGGGCGACATGCTGGCGAGCGCCTCGCGCGGTCGTGTGCCGGGCGGCCCCTTTGATCTGGTCCTGCTCGACCCGCCCTATGCTTTTGGTGCCGAGCCGGTCGAGATACTGCTGCAGAACCTGGCTCAGCAGGGTCTGCTTGCACCTGGCGCTTATGCCCTGTTTGAGCATGCCGCCGCCGATGCGGGCGCGCATCCGGCAGGCTTTGAGATCGTGCGCGAGAAGCGCTACGGCATTACCTCGGTCGACCTGCTTCGTTGGGTCGGCGATGACGATAGTGAGGAAGATTGCGCCGGCACCGATGCTTACAACAACGATGCCATGACGGTTCAGGAGAACGCCCATGAGTGACACCATCAACCGCGTGATCGTCCCGGGCACCTTCGATCCCATCACGTTTGGCCATATCGACGTCATCCGCCGCGCCCGCCGCATCTTTCCCAGCGTGATCGTCGCTGTCGCCGAGTCGCAGGGTAAAAACGGTGTGGGCACCACGTTTATGCTCGATGAGCGCGTGGCGCTGGCTCGCGAGGCGCTCGGTGATATCGACGGCGTCGAGGTCCTGCCCTTTACCGGCCTCTTGGTCGACTTCGCTCGCGAGCAGGGGGCGGGGGCCGTGGTCAAGGGCCTGCGCGCCATGACCGACTTTGAGTACGAGCTGCAGCAGGCAGACCTCAACTATCGCTTGGATAACGAGTTGGAGTCCATCTTTGTCATGAGTGCGCCGCAGTACGGCTATATCTCGAGTTCGGTCGTTCGCCAGATCGCCTCGCTCGGCAGCGATGTATCGACGTTTGTCCCGCCCAACGTGGTCGAAGCGCTCAGACACCGCTTTTCGTGACGTTTTTTATTGCCTGGTGGCATGTGGTAAACTAGCACGATGATATGTTACCTATGAAAGGAGACTGGATGCCGGGCGAGAATTTTCCTGGCGATAGGATCGTCAGCTTGGTCGATGAGCTCGAAGGGCTGATCGAGGAAGCCAAGCCGCCTTTCGGCAAGAACGCTCAGTTCAAGGTCATCGACGCCGACGTGTTCTTCAACATCCTCGACGAGATCCGCATGAGCTATCCCGAGGAGTGGCAGAAGTCCCGCCGTATCCTTAAGGAGCGCGAGGAGCTTATGGCTTCCGCCGCCGCTCAGGCCGATTCCATCATCGCCGACGCTCAGCAGCAGGCCCTCACCATTGCCGGTGAGCAGGAGATCGTCCGCTTGGCACAGCAGCAGGCCGACGACATCCGCGATCGTGCCCAGCAGTACGAGCGCGAGACGCGTTATGCTGCCGAGGACTACGCAGAGCAGGTCTTTACGCACCTGGAGGAGAACCTCAAGAGCCTGACCGGCACCGTTACCCGTTGCCGTCAGCAGCTCAACGAGGGTGCCGCCCAACAGAATGGTCAGTGGTAATGGCTGAGTTCCCGAGCGTTACCGTCGATCTTTCTGAGCAGCTCGAGTTTCCTGGTGATTCGTATCCGCTGACCGGCAAGGTCGATGTTGCCACCTACACGGTGGGCGAGAAGGAGTACCAGCTACAGGACGGCATCGACTACGACGTTGTCTTTACCAATGCCGGTACCGGTGTCTTGCTCACGGGCATGGTCCGCGCGCACGCCACCGGCGAGTGCGACCGTTGCCTGGAGCCCGCCTCGTTTGATATCGCCGGCGAGATCGAGGAGTTCTACCTCTTCGAGGAGCCCGAGGATCCCGAGGCCTACGAGGACGGCTACGAGCTCCTGGGTGAGGACCGCATCGTCGATCTGGGTGAGCCCATCAACGACGCGGTCGTCATGGACACGCCGTTTGTCGTTCTGTGCAAGCCCGATTGCCGCGGCCTGTGCCCCACTTGCGGTTGCAATCTCAACGTCGAGCAATGCGATTGCGCCGCCCAGGCAGAGGCAGAATGGGCCGCTGCCACGGAAAATCCATTTGCAGCATTGAAGAATCTCAAGCTCGACGAGTAAAACTGTGGTAGTATCGCTACTTGCGCGTAATCGCCACACTGGATAGTTCATAAGGAAGGTCACTATGCCCGTACCTAAACAAAAGCAGGGTCGTATCCGCACTCACACCCGTCGTTCCGCCAACATGAAGATCTCGGCTGCGGCTCAGTCCACGTGCCCCCGTTGCGGCGCTGTCAAGCTTCCGCACCACGTGTGCCCCAGCTGCGGTTTCTACAAGGACCGCGAGGTTATCGTTACCGAGTAACGGTATACTCTGGATGCGATGCCGTTCCAAATGGAACCACAATGGCCGGCTCAATGAGTCGGCCATTTTTGTATAAGGAGTATGTATATGAGTAACGTTCGCGTTTGTGTAGACGTTGTGGGCGGAGACGAGAAACCTCAGGTTGTTCTCGATGGTATCGAGGCTGCGCTTGCCGCCGATCCCGATATCGAGGTCCTGGCAGTCGGTCCCGCCGAAATCGTCAATCCCTTTGCCGCGGCCCATGCGCGTGTGGAGGCTCTGGAAGCCCCTGACATTATCGCCATGGATGACGATCCCATTCGCGCCGTGATGACCAAGCGCAAGTCCTCGATCGTGCTTGCCTGCCGCGCCATCAAAAAGGGCAACGCGGACGCGTTTTTCTCCGCCGGCTCCACCGGCGCCATGACCGCTGCCGCGACCGCCTACGTCACACCGTTTAGATATATGGCCGAAGGCAAGAAGCAGCCGGTGCGCCCCTGTTTGACCAATGCGCTGCCCAATCGTGCCGGCGGCCTGACGGTGCTGTGCGACATGGGCGCCAACCCCGATGTCGAGGTGGACGACATGGTGCGTTTTGCCCAGATGGGTAGCGCTTATGCCCGCGTTGTCCTGGGCATCGAGCATCCTCGCGTGGGCTTGCTTGCCAATGGCACCGAGGACGAGAAGGGCTCCAACTTTACCAAGGCGTGCTTCCCGGCCATGAAAGCCGCCGTTCCCGGCTTTGTGGGTAACTGCGAGGGAACGGACATCACCTCCGGTAACTTCGATGTCGTCGTTGCCGACGGCATGTCGGGCAACATCGCACTCAAGGCCACCGAGGGCGCTGCCAAGTTTTTGCTGCAGGAACTCAAGGGTGCCTTTATGTCTTCGCTCGGCACCAAGATTGCCGCGCTGCTCATCAAAAAGCAGATGCGCGAGATTAAAGCCAAGCTCTCTGGCGACGCCAAGGGCGGCGCGATTCTTTTGGGCCTGCGCGGCGTGGTCCTGATCGGCCATGGCGCCACCTCGGTCGAGGCTGTTAAAAACGGTACGCTCGCGGCGGCCGAAGCCGTGCGCGCCGGGCTGGTCGAGAACGTCGCCAACTCTATGGACGGTATCGTTTTATAACAGCGGCGTTATGCGTCTCGGGGCGTGCGTCGTGGGGTAGAATCAGAACCGTGTCTTGGTACCGCCCGGGCGGTACCATTCTTTTGGTATTCATGCACTATGAGAGGAAGCGCTATGGACCGCTCCGAAATCTTCGACAAGATCGCCGAGGTCGCTGCTGACGTTCTGGGCGTCGATGTTGCCGAAATTAGCGATGAGACCACCTTTGACGATCTCGATGCCAACTCGCTCGAGCGCCTGCAGCTGGTTACGGCTATCGAGGACGAGTTTAACCTCGAGATCGATGACGAGACTCTGCTCTCGCTCAACTCTGTCGCCGACGCCGTCGACGCCATCGAAAACGCCAGGGAGGCCTAGGTCTTGGCTTTGTCTGAACGACTTACGCGCGCCCAGGAAATTCTGGGCCACGAGTTCAATAATAAGGTGCTGCTGCGCGCGGCCCTTACGCATCCCTCGGCAGTCGAGGGCCAGCCGGTTTCTGCCAGCTATGAGCGCCTTGAGTTCTTGGGCGATTCCATTTTGGGCGCCGTGGTCGCACGCTCCCTGTTTGAGTCCTATCCGGAGTTTGACGAGGGCAAGCTCACACGCCTGAAGGTATCGCTTGTCTCGGGCGCTACGCTGTCCGAGGTTTCTCACGAGCTGGGCATCGACGACATCATCATCTTTGGTGCCTCCGAGACCGGTACCGGTGCGCGCGGCCTGCATTCGGCGCTCGAGAACGTCTACGAGTCGCTCGTGGGCGCACTGTACCTGGATGCCGGCTGGGATGCCGCAGCGGAGTTTATCCATCGTACGCTTAAACCGCATTTGGCTTCCGAGCGTGCCGAGCATCCTGCAAACCCCAAGTCGTTTTTGCAGGAGTGCGTGCAAGCCGACGGTCATGAACCCCCGGCGTATAAGCTCGTTGGCTCCGAGGGCCCGGCGCATGCGCCCACCTTCACCGCCGTGGTTTTGATCGATGGTATTCGCCAGGGTCGCGGCTCCGGCTCCTCAAAGAAGGAAGCCGAGGGAGCCGCCGCGCTCGAAGCGCTCGACCGCATGGGTTACACCACCAACGGCGTGATTCTCAACAAGAAGCACGTGTAAGCGAGGAACCGTGTATCTCAAGTCCCTCACGCTCAAAGGGTTCAAGTCGTTTGCCGATCGCGCCCATATGACGTTTGAGCCGGGCCTGACCGTCATCGTCGGTCCCAACGGCTCGGGAAAATCGAACATCTCCGACTCCATCCTGTGGGTCCTGGGTGAGCAGAGCGCCAAGCAGCTGCGCGGCCAGGCCATGGAGGATGTCATCTTTTCGGGCTCGTCAGCGCGCAAGCCGGTGGGTGTCGCCGAGGTCACGCTGGTGCTCGATAATTCGGACCATATGCTGCCCGTCGATTTTGACGAGGTCGCCATCACCCGTCGCATGTATCGCTCGGGCGAAAGCGAGTACCTCATCAACTCGAGTCCGTGCCGCCTGATGGACATTCAGGACATCCTGCACGATTCGGGCCTGGGCAAGGATACGCATTCCATCATCAGCCAGGGCAAGCTCGACGCCATTTTGCAGAGCCGCCCCGAGGAGCGCCGCGCTCTCATCGAGGAGGCCGCCGGCATCTCCAAGCACAAGCGCCGCAAGGAGCGTGCGCTCAAAAAGATTAAGTCGATGGACGAGCATCTGACGCGTGCTCGCGACATCAATAAGGAAATCGCCCGTCAGCTGCGACCGCTGGAGCGTCAGGTCGATCGCGCGCGCAAGTACAAAGAGCTGTCCTCGCGCGCGAACGAGCTTACGCAGATGCTGGCCGTCGACGAGCTGCGTTCGCTGCAGTCGCAGTGGAACGACCTGGAGAGCCGCTCCAAAGAGGGCGCGGCCGAGCTGGAGCTTGCGCAGTACCGCTTGGGCGAAAAGGAGCGCGAGCTCGAGAAGCTTCAGGTCATGCTCGAGGAAAAGGGCCTGTTTGTGGGCGACCTGGGTGAGCAGCGCCGTCATATGCAAGATGTGGTCGGCCGCATTAACTCCGACATGCGCCTGCTCGAAGAAAAGGGCCACAACATGGTGTCGCGCCTGTCTGACATGCGCGGGCAGATTTCGAGCTCCGAGCATCAGCGACGTCGCGTGGTCGAGGAGCTCGAGGACTCGCGTGCGCAGCTTGAGGAAGTGACCGGTGCGCACATGCAGGCCCAGGAGGACGTTGACGCCGCTGGTCCTGCCGCCGCCGAGCTCCATGAGCGGCGCGTGGCGCTCGACAATCAGATTTCGCAGCTTACGCGTGAGCAACGCGATGTGCAGCGCGTAGCCGATAACGCCGCGCTCGAGCTCGCCAAGGTGAAGGATTCCTTGAGCAACGCCGAGGTCGAGGACAACATGTATGCCTCGCGCCTGGAGCAGATCGATGAACAGCTCGAGGAGGTCACGGCCTCGCTCGAGAGCCGTCGCGACCGCGCCGAGGAGCTTGAGGGCGCTCTTGAGGAAGCGCGCCAGGCTCAGGTCGATGCGCGTGAGGCCACCGAGACCGCACGCGCGGCCCTGAAGGACCTGCGTGCCCGCGAGAGCGAGGCGCGCAACAAGTTATCCGAGGTGCGCTCGGAGCTTGCCAGCCAAAAGAAACTCGATGCCCGCATGGCCGACAGCTCACCGCTCGTGAGCCGTCTGGTGGGTGCGCTGGGCGATGACGTAACGGGTCGCCTGGGCGATGTGCTCGAAGCCCCGCGCGAGCTTGAGGGCCTAGCTGAGCAATTGCTCGCCGGCGATATCGATGCGCTGCTGTTTGATGATACGTCCTCGCTTGAGCGTGCCGGTCGTGCCGCTCTGGACCAGAAGAAGGCCTCGGGTGAGGCGCTGCTGGTGGCGCGCGGCGTGAGCGGCTCTGCTGCCGCCGAGGGCGCTGCCGGTTCGCGTCTGGTCGATCGCCTTTCCGTGCGTGCCGGTTATGGCCCGATTGTCGAGGCGCTGCTCGGCGGCTATTACGTAGTGGACGATCTTGCTGCCGCGCTGTCGGCGCCTGTCGTTGACGGTGTGACCTACGTGACTCCCGATGGCGCCCGCGTAAGCTGTGGCGGCCTGGTGCGTGTGGGGCTCGATGCCGGCGAGGCCTCGGGTGCTCTGGAGCGCAAGCGTCGCATTCGCGAGCTGGAGGGCCTGGAGCCCGATCTGACTGCCGTGTTTGAGCATGTGTCGGATCAGGTCGTCGAGGCCAATGCGGCCGTTGAGGAAGCGCGTGCCGCTGAGGGCGATGCCGCCGGCGAGATCGCCCGTCTTGAGGGCGAGCGTCGCTCCCTGTTGTCCGAGATCGGCCGTCTGGAGCAAAGCGCCAACAATGGCGAAGTCGAGCGCGTGCGTATTTCCAAGCGCCGCGAGCAGGCTGCCGAGGCCGTTCGTGCCGCACGCCCGCGCGTGGATGAACTTACCCGTTCGCGTGACGAGGCCCGTGCGCAGGCGAGCGACTTAGGCTTGCAGATTGCCGAGGCCAATGACGAGCTCGACCGCGTGCGCCGTGACGATTCCGAGGCCGCCGGTAAGCTCGCCGACGCTAAGGTACGCCTGGCTCAGACGAGCGAGCGCCTGCGTTCGCTGAAGGGCCGCGTGCCCGATCTTGAGCATCGTCTGGAGGGTATCGACCGTCGTATCCGCGGGACGCGTCAAGCCTCGCGCTCGCTCGAGCTGCTGCGCCTTCGCGTCGATCCCATGCACGAGCGCTATTCCGCCCTGTTGGAGCGCGCCTCGGACTGGGCTGCGCGCCTGCGCGATCAGGCAACGCTTGAGGAGGCGGACTCGGCTTCGCTTAAGAAGACCATCGAGGACGCCAAGACCGAGGTCGCCCGCGCCAAAGAGCGGGTCGATGTTGCCGCCACAGCGCAAAATGAGTTCAAGGTGGCGCGCGGCAAGCTCGAGGTGCAGGTCGAGGCTGCCATCAAGGCCATCACCGCCGATGGCACCACGGTGCTTGAGGAAGCGCTCATGCTGCCGGCGCCCACCGATCGCGACGCCGCCGAGCGCGAGCTTAATCAACTCGCGCGCCAGATCAACAACCTGGGCCCCGTGAACCAGGTTGCCATGGAGGAGTACGAGCAGCTCAAGCGCCGCGCCGATTACATCGAGGAGCAGCTGACCGATCTTGAGAGCGCGCGCAAGGCGCTCACCAAGATCACCGTGGCCATCGACCGCAAGATGCGTAAAGCCTTCCTGGTGACGTTTGAGAAGGTTGATGCGAATTTCCGCGAGATCTTCGCCATGCTCTTCCCGGGCGGCCAGGCACATTTGGAGATGACCGACCCCGAGCATCCGGCCGAGACGGGCATTGAGGTCGTGGCGCAGCCGCGCGGCAAGCGCATCACCAAGATGATGCTCATGTCGGGCGGCGAGAAGAGCCTGACGGCGCTCGCCCTGCTCTTTGCCGTATACCGTACGCGCACGGTGCCGTTCTATGTGCTGGACGAGGTCGAGGCGGCGCTCGACGACGCCAACCTGTCCAAGCTCATCGGCGCCCTCGATGTGCTGCGTTCCGATACGCAGCTCTTGGTAATCTCGCATCAGCGCCGTACTATGGAGGATGCTGACGTTCTCTACGGCGTCTCGATGCAAGCCGACGGTGTCAGTCGCGTCGTCTCGCAAAAACTCGATTGCGAAACCGGAAAGGTCGTGAATGCATAATGGGATTTTTTGACGCACTCTCGCGCGGACTTGAGCGCAGCCGCGAGGCCCTCAACGAGGTCTTCTACTTTGGCGGCGAGGTCGACGAGGATTTTTGGGAGGACCTTGAGGACACCCTCGTTATGGGTGACATGGGTGCCGAGGTCGCCATTCAGGTCTCCGATAACCTGCGCGACGCCGCTGCCAAGAAGAACCTCAAGACCGCCCCGCAGCTTCGCCGCGCCCTGGCCGAGCAGCTCGAGGGCCATTTTGTGCCTGTTGAGCGCGATCCGTTTTCCGACACGCCGAGCTGCGTGCTGTTTGTCGGCATCAACGGTGCCGGCAAGACCACGACGGTCGGTAAGATCGCGAGCGCCATGGCCGCCCGCGGCAAGAACGTGGTGATCGGTTCGGCCGACACCTTCCGCGCCGCCGCCATCGAGCAGCTCGATGTGTGGGGCCAGCGTGCCGGCGTGCCCGTCATCAAGCGTGACCGCGGCTCCGATCCGGCGAGCGTGTGCTATGACGTGCTCGACGAGGCCGATAAGCGCGGCAGCGACCTGGTGCTCATTGATACCGCCGGTCGTCTGCACACGAGCCCCGAGCTCATGCGCGAGCTTGCCAAGGTGGTCAATGTGACCCGTAAGCGCGCCGCCAATATGGCCGCCGGTCCCATGCCCGTTTCGGTCGTGCTTGTGATCGATGCCGCCACTGGCCAGAACGGTCTGAACCAGGCGCTCGAGTTTAACGAGGCGCTGGGCCTGGACGGTATTATCATGACTAAGCTCGACGGTACGGCTAAGGGCGGTATCGCCATGGCCGTGGCCGAGAAGCTCAAGCTCCCGATTCTGCGCATCGGCGTGGGCGAGCAGGTCGATGACCTGCAGGAGTTTAATGCAAAAGATTTCTGCCGCGCCCTGGTGGGCGAGTCCAATTAAGGAGTGACTAGTGTTTGATTCCCTGAGCGATCGCCTCAACGACACATTTGACCGCCTGCGCGGCAAGGGTAAGCTGACCGAGGCCGATATTACTTCGGCCATGCGCGACATTCGCATGGCGCTGCTCGAGGCCGACGTCAACTTCAAGGTCGTCAAGGAGTTCGTCGCCAAGACCAAAGAGCGCTGTATGACCGCCGAGGTCATGGAGTCGCTCTCGCCGGCGCAAAACGTCGTTAAGATCGTGCTCGACGAGCTCACCGAGATGCTCGGCTCCACCGAGAGCAAGCTCGTCTTTAGTAACCGCATTCCCAATGTCATCATGCTCGTGGGCCTGCAGGGCTCCGGTAAGACCACGGCTGCCGTAAAGCTTGCCTACCTGCTCAAGAAGCAGGGCCGCTCGCCGCTGCTCGCCGCGTGCGACGTCTATCGTCCCGCTGCTGCCGACCAGCTGGCCACGCTCGGTGGCGAGATTGGCGTGCCGGTCTTCCGCGGTGACGGCGCGCACCCGGTCGACATTGCCAAGGGTGCCATCCAGGAGGCCGTCGACCACCTGCGTGACGTGGTCATCGTCGATACCGCCGGTCGTCTGCAGATCGACGAGCAGATGATGCAGGAGGCCGTCGACATCAAGAAGGCCGTCAAGCCCGACCAGGTGCTGATGGTCGTCGACGCCATGACCGGCCAGGATATCGTCAACGTTGTCTCGACGTTTGCCGAGCGCACCGATTTTGACGGCGTTATCATCTCCAAGCTCGACGGCGATGCCCGCGGCGGCGGTGCGCTTTCCGTGCGCCAGGTGACCGGCAAGCCCATCAAGTTCGTGAGCATGGGCGAGAAGCCCGATTCGCTGGAGCCGTTCTACCCCGACCGCATGGCCAAGCGCATCTTGGGCATGGGTGATGTTGTCGGCATTATCGAGAAGGCCCAGGAGGCCGCCGATGCCGAGCAGCTCGAGGCCGCCGAGCGCATGCTGCGCGAGGGCTTTACCATGAACGACATGCTCGACCAGATGAAGGCCGTCAAGAAGATGGGCGGCATGAAGGGCATTCTGGGCATGCTCCCCGGTGGCCAGCGTGCACTCAACCAGATGGGCGGCAACCTGGACGAGGGCATCTTCGATAAGAACGAGGCCATCATCATGTCGATGACCAAGGAGGAGCGCCTGCGTCCCTCCATCATCAACGGTCAGCGTCGCGCGCGTATTGCCAAGGGCGCCGGCGTAACCCCCACCGAGGTCAACAGCCTTATGAAGCAGTGGGGCGAGATGAATAAGATGATGGGCCGCATGCGCACGATGGCCAATCAGGCACAGGCCGGCGGCAAGAAGGGCAAAAAGGGCAAGAAGGGCAAAAAGATGCGCATGCCCAATATCCCTGGGCTGGACGCTATGGGTCTGGGCGGCATGGGCGGCCTGGGTACGGGCGGTCCCAAGTCCGATATGGAGCTGCTGCGCCAGATGGAAGCGCAGATGCGTAATAAGAAATAGAGCTGTAATTCCAGCTTGATATGGCAAAGGCCACTCGGATGCTACCGGGTAGCCTTTGTTGTTGGCTTTGATTGTTGGGTTGCGTTCGGCTTCGCGCCCCGAGCTCGCGGTGCCGTGCCGTTAGTGGCAGCCGCAGCCCTCGTGGCCTTCGTGGTCGTGGTGGCCGTGGCAGCCGCAGGACCCGCCATGCTCATGGGTGTGCTCGTGGTCGTGGCTGTGGCAGCTGCACGTGGCCTCGCCGTTCTGTGCGAGCGTGCCGGCGATAAGGGCCTCGACGCAAGCGTCGCAGCTGCCCTGGGCACCTGCGTATACCGTGATGCCGGCTTGAGCAAGCGCGTTGATAGCGCCTCCGCCGATGCCGCCGCAGATGAGCGTGTCCACGCCGCCGTTGGCGAGCAGGCCCGCAAGTGCGCCGTGGCCGGTGCCGCCGGTGCCCACGACCTGCTCGTTGAGTACTTTGCCGTCCTGAATGTCGTAGATCTTGAACTGCTCGCTGCGGCCAAAGTGCATAAAGATCTTGCCGTTGTCATACGTGGTTGCCACCCTCATGGTGCCGACCTCCTTTGCTGGCCATGCGGCCGTTGTCGTGGTGATGGGGGAGTATGCGATGTTACCGCCTTCGATGACGATCGCCCGTCCGTTGACCAGCGCGTTTGCCACCTTGCGATGCGCGCGGCTGCAGATTGCCGCCACCGTGGCGCGGGCAATGCCCATCTGCTGTGCGACTGCCTCTTGGTTAAGGCCTTCCAGGTCGCACAGGCGCAGTACCTCGAGTTCGTCAATCGTCATGTCGATGGCGTCTCCGCTCGCCAGGCCATCGGGGGTAAAACCGCGATATTCGGGGATGATCCCAACGCGACGCAGTTTCTCGCGTCTTCCGGCCATACGCACTCCTTATCTGACATATGTCAACAATAGAATAACGAACGTGCAGATTTACGCAAGGGATTTCTGGCATATGTCAGAAAACGAGGGCTTATGTTTGGGCTGTGGGGCCGCGTGCGCCTGGGCTACAATGAATCTCGCTTGTAGGCGACTGACAGGAGGGTCAATGAGCAAAGCTGATCAACAGTTTGTAACCATGTGCCGCGATATCTTGGACCATGGCACCACGACCGAGGGCCAAAAGGTCCGCCCGGTGTGGGAGGATGGCACCCCTGCCTATACCATTAAAAACTTTGGTGTCACGGCACGCTATGACCTGCGTGAGGAGTTTCCGGCGCTTACTCTGCGTCGTACGGCCCTCAAATCTGCCATGGATGAGATCCTATGGATCTATCAAAAGAAGTCCAATAACGTGCATGACCTCAACAGCCATATTTGGGATGAGTGGGCCGACGAGACTGGCTCCATCGGCAAGGCCTACGGGTATCAGATTGGGCAGAAGAGCCATTATGCCGAGGGTGACTTCGATCAGATGGATCGCGTGCTGTACGACCTTAAGAACACGCCGTACAGCCGCCGCATTATGACGAATACCTACGTGTTTAGCGACCTGTCCGAGATGCACCTGTATCCGTGCGCCTACAGCGTGACGTATAACGTGACGCAGCGCCCGCAGGATGATAAACCGACGCTCAACATGATTCTCAACCAGCGCAGCCAGGACATTTTGGCTGCGAACAACTGGAATGTGTGCCAGTACGCCATCTTGCTGATGATGGTCGCGCAGTCGGTCGATATGATTCCCGGCGAGTTGCTGCATGTGATTGCCGATGCCCACATTTACGACCGTCATGTCGATATCGTCCGCGAGCTTATCGAGCGTCCGCAGTTTGCCGCGCCTAAGGTAACGCTTAACCCCGATGTGCATGACTTCTATGCGTTTACGACCGACGACCTGATTGTCGAGGGCTATGAGCACGGCCCGCAGGTCAAGAACATCCCCATTGCGGTGTAGGTGACGTGCATGACGTGTAAGCTTTCTGCCATTGTCGCCGTGTGCGATGGCTGGGGTATTGGGTGCGAGGGCGACATGGTGGTGTCCAACCGTGCCGACATGCGTCATTTTGTGGCGTGCACCAAAGGTTGCCCGGTTATTATGGGGCGCAAGACCCTGCTGAGTTTTCCCGGCGCACGGCCGCTCAAGAATCGTCGCAATATCGTGCTCACGCGCGACGAGGATTTTTCGCCCGAAGGTGTCGACGCGGTGCATAGTATCGGCGAGGCGCTCGCCGCGGTTGCCGATGAGCCCGTTGCCTGGGTGATCGGCGGCGGCGATGTCTATCGGCAGTTTTTGCCGTACTGCGTGGAGGCCGAGGTCACGCATAACCACTGCGTCCATCCCGTGGACACGTACTTTCCCGACTTGGACGCCGATTCCGCGTGGGAAGTTGCGCGGCGCGAAGGGGTTGCCACGATTGCCGCGGGCGAGGGTGACGAAGGCCTCGATTATGAGTTCGTGACGTATCGTCGCGTTGAGGCGTAAATCTCCTATTTGCCCACGGTATTATCGGGTTGGAATGATTGAGGGGCGGCGCTTGGCGTCGCCTCGTTTGATATAGATGCTGCTGTAAGAAGGGTGCGGGCTGGCTACTATGACTGATGCCGTTGAGGTGCTGCGAATCGATTCGCTCGAGGACGAGCGGCTCGATGCCTATGTGCGACTGACCGAGCGTGAGCTGCGCTGCGTACTGGAGCCGCAGAAGGGCATCTTTATCGCCGAGAGCGCCAAGGTCATCGAGCGTGCGGTGCGTGCCGGATACGAGCCGGTGAGCTTTCTTTTGGGTGAACGCTGGCTCGACCAGATGATGCCGCTGTTTGAGCGCTTGGTTGTGCGCGAGGGAGCGGGTCCGGTCCCGGTGTTCGTGGCCTCGATGGAGCTCATGGAGCAGTTGACGGGCTTTAACGTGACGCGCGGTGCGCTCGCGGCGTTTCGTCGCCCGCGTCAGATTCCGGTCGATGAGTTCTTGGGTGGCGTTGTCGAGGCGGCGGGGGAGCGCCCTGTGCGCGTGTGCGTGCTCGAGGGCATTGTCGACCACACGAACGTGGGCGCGATTTTCCGCTCGGCTGCCGCGCTCAATGTCGACGGCATTCTGGTGAGCCCTACGTGCTGCGACCCGCTGTATCGTCGCTCGGCCCGCGTGAGCATGGGCACCGTGTTTCAAGTGCCGTGGACGCGTATTGGCAGTGAGGCTCGCGTGTGGCCACATGATGGCCTGGCCGCGCTTCATGATGCCGGTTTTTCGTGTGCCGCTATGGCGTTGACGGATGATTCCGTTTCGCTGGACGATCCTGTGCTGCAGAAGATTGATCGCTTGGCGATTTTTATGGGTACCGAGGGTGCCGGCTTGGGCGCCAAGACCATTGCCGGCTGCGACCGAGCCGTGCGCATTCCGATGGCGCACGGGGTCGATTCGCTCAACGTGGCCGCGGCGAGCGCCGTCGCCTTTTGGCAGCTGTGCCCGCACGTGAGCAACGAGTACCACTACCAGCCGGGTTTGTATCACTAGGCAGATATTCCGCACCGCGCTCTGATTCGGGGTGTTTCGGTCGCCGCCAGTCGGTGCTAAGCTAGTTTTGGCTTTGGTTTTAAATTGCTGTTTTGTCGGTTGACGTGCGCTTTTGGGGAGGGCGTGTGGCTAAGAAATCTACGTCTATCGATGTAACGCAAGGTGTCATTTGGCAGCAATTGCTGTCGCTGTGCGTTCCCATCTTTTTTAGTTCGTTTTTTCAGCAGGCTTACACGCTTATCGGCACCTATATCGTCGGTCAGTTTGGCGGCAAGCTTGCGCTTGGCGGCATTCAAGCCACGATGGTGCTCACCGAGCTCTGCATTGGTTTTTGCGTTGGCGTTGGCGCCGGTTGTGCCGTTATCACGGGTCAGTTTTTTGGCCAGCACGATAGCGAGCGTCTGAGCCGTTCGGTCCATACAGCCATGACGCTTGCTTTGGTGGGCGGCATCGTCGTTTCCATTCTTGGCATGGTTTTTGTCGAGCCCATGCTGGTGTTGATGAATACGCCGCACGAGCTACTTGCCGAGGGCGTTGCCTATGCTCGCTGTTATTTTGCCGCGATGGTTGCGGCACTGCTGCTTAATATGGGAACCGCACTGCTGCGTGCCGTGGGGGATACGCGCGGTCCCGCTGTGATCATTGCCTCTGGCTGCCTTGTTAACGTGGTGCTGGATATCATCTTTGTTGCTGTGTTGCATATGGAGGCGCTGGGCTGCGGCATCGCGGTAGCGCTGACCATTTGCTCCAATGCAACGATGATCGTGTTGCGCATGATGCGCGCTCCGGGTGCATGGCGTCTTTCGCTGTCTAAGCTCGGCATCGATCGCGGTATTTGTAAGAGTATGATCTCGTGCGGTCTGCCACTCGGTTTTCAATCGGCTGCCTATTCGATCTCGAACGTGCTGATCCAGATGTCGGTCAACTCGTTTGGTGCCGATGTCACCACGGCATGGGGTCTATCTGGGCGCCTGGATGGCATTATCTGGATGGTGACCGAGGCGCTCGGCGTATCGATCACTACGTTCTCGGCGCAGAACTTTGGCGCGCGTAATTACGAGCGCATGCGCAAGGGCTACCACACGTCGCTCGTGCTTTCGTTTGCGCTGATCGGTGGCCTCTCTGCCGTGCTGATGGTGTTCTCGGGCCCGTTGTCGCGTCTGTTTGTCGACGATGCTTCGATTTCGGCGTACACCACGACGATTCTTCATTTCATCGCGCCGTTCTACGCGATCTTCTCGATTATCGAAAATGCGTCGGGCTCCATTCGCGGCGCCGGCGTGAGCTTGCAGCCCATGCTGCTCACGATTTTTGGCACCGTCGTGCTCAGGGTGATCTGGGTGTTTGCGATTATGCCGTTCGATCCGTCGCTTGAGCACCTGCTGCTGGTTTACCCCGTAACCTGGCTCATCACGGCCACGATGTTTACCATCTACCACCACAGCGGCAACTGGCTCGGCCGCGCCACCGCCTAATGATCCGTTTTCCTCCGTCCCCTTCGGATCATTTAGTATTCGATGCCTTGGCGGGCTAGGAGGCCTTCGTCGAAGTAGTGTTTGACGGGGCGCATTTCGGTTACTAGGTCGGCAAGGTCGGCGAGGGGCAGCAATCCGCGGCCGGTGAGCACGAGCTCCGTGATGGTCGGTTTCATCGCGATCAACGCTTCGGCATCTTCACGCGTCACAAAGCCCCGTCGCATGGCTTCTCCCAGCTCATCCAAGATCAGCACGTCGACCTGGCCAATCTGCTCCCGCGCCAGCTCCATGATCTGTGTGGCACAGGCTTCGGGCGTGTCGCGGTCGGCCTGTACGATGCGTAGCTCCAATCGAGGTGCTGCGTCATGTTCGGCGCAGTGCAGCTTCTTGGCAAACTGCAGCATGAGTACGTCGAGCCCATATCCCGTGGCGCGCATCGCCAGTCCCAGCGCGGCCGTGGTTTTACCCTTGCCGTCGCCCGTATAGATCTGAACCTTGCCGACTTCGAGTGATGCCATCTCTATCCTTTCGTGCCCGGCGTCGGTTTATCGCCGGCCGGGTTGGGTATTCTAGTTAGCATTATCAACCCCAGTAGATGGAGTTCAAGCAGATGGAGATGGATGACAATAAACGTAGACGGAATATGATCCTCTACGTGCTCATCGCCTTCGTCGTCTACCTCGTGCTCTCGACCGTTCTGTTCCCTAACATCGGTCACACGCAGCAGATTACGAAGACCGATTACTCGACGTTTGTCAAAGCGCTCGATAAGAAGAGTGTCGACAAGGTCGAGTACAACACGGACGATTACTCGATTTATTACACCAAGAAGGGCGAGGACGAGAACATCGCCTATAAGACGACCGGTGTGCCGAACGATGCGGGCTTTACCGATCGCGTGCTTGAGTCTGGCGCTTCGCTGGAGTCGGTCGTTCCCGATAAAAACTCGGGTTTGATGACCTACTACTTGCTCACGCTCGTTCTTCCCATGGCGATTTTCTTCCTCATCGGTTGGTGGCTCAACCGCCGTATGAAGAAGGCCATGGGCGATGACGGTCCGTCGATGAACTTTGGCGGCGGCGGTTTTGGCGGCGGTGGACTGGGTAAGTCCGGCGCGCGCGTGATTGCTTCCAAGGACGTGGGCGTGACCTTTAAGGATGTCGCCGGTCAGGAAGAGGCCAAGGAGTCTCTCAAGGAGGTCGTCGACTTTTTGGAGAAACCGCAGCGCTACGAGGAAATCGGCGCCAAACTGCCGCGCGGCGCTCTTCTTGTTGGCCCTCCGGGTACCGGTAAGACCCTGCTTGCCAAGGCTGTTGCCGGCGAGGCCGGTGTTCCGTTCTTTAGCATTTCAGGCTCTGAGTTCGTTGAGATGTTTGTTGGTCGCGGCGCTGCTAAGGTTCGTGACCTGTTTAAGCAGGCCAAGGAAAAGGCCCCGTGTATCGTCTTTATCGATGAGATCGATACCATCGGTAAGAAGCGCGATGGCGGCGGCTTTAGCGGCAACGACGAGCGCGAGCAGACGCTCAATCAGTTGCTGACCGAGATGGATGGCTTCGATAACCACAAGGGTATCGTTGTCCTTGCCGCAACCAACCGCCCCGACAGTCTCGATCCCGCTCTACTGCGCCCCGGCCGCTTTGACCGCCGCATTCCCGTTGAGCTGCCCGACCTGACCGGCCGCAAGAACATCCTCGAGCTGCACGCCAAGAGCGTGAAGACCCAGCCCCCGATCGATCTGACCGCGATTGCCCGCGCCACGCCCGGAGCCTCGGGCGCCGACCTGGCCAATATCATCAACGAGGGCGCCCTGCGCGCCGTTCGCGAGGGTCGCAAGCGTGCAACCCAGGACGACTTCGAGGAGTCGGTGGAGGTCGTCATTGCCGGCCAACAGCGTAAGTCCACGGTGCTTTCCGACCATGAGAAGCAGGTTGTTTCCTATCACGAGATCGGCCATGCCATCGTCGCTGCCCGCCAAAAGGGTTCCGCGCCGGTCACCAAGATCACCATCGTGCCGCGCACGAGCGGTGCTCTTGGCTATACCATGCAGGTTGAGGAGGACGAGCGCTTCCTGACGACACGTCAGGAGGTCTTGGACAAGCTTGCCGTTTACTGCGGCGGCCGTGCTGCCGAGGAGCTCATCTTTGGCGAGATGACGACCGGTGCCGCCAACGATATCGAGCAGGCCACCAAGCTCGCCCGCAATATGGTGACACGCTTTGGTATGTCCGACGAGTTTGGCATGATGGCACTCGGTACCGTGCAGAATGCGTACCTCAACCAGGATACGTCGCTCACCTGCGCCCCCGGTACGGCCGAGCGCGTGGACGCAATTGTCGCCAAGCTGATCGAGGATGCGCACGACCGCGCCCTGCAGATCCTGAAGGAGAACAAGTTTAAGCTCCATGAGCTGGCTCGTTATCTGTACAAGAAGGAGACGATCACGGGCGAGGAGTTTATGAATCTCCTCACGCGCGAGAATCCGCTGATGCCTAAGCAGCAGTAGCGTTGCATTCGGGTCAGTAAATATCGACGCCCCATTTGAGTGCCTATCTCAAATGGGGCGTTTTGCTTGGGAGGGGTATGTATGAAGATCGTGGTGAGTGCCTGTTTGATGGGCGAGAGCTGCAAGTATAACGGCCTCGATAATTACCACCGCGCGTTGGTCGAGGCTTGCGAGCGTACGGGGACCGAGGTCCTCTTGGTGTGCCCTGAGGTCTTTGGCGGCCTGCCCACGCCGCGCGACCCGTCCGAGATTGTGAACGGCGAAGTCCGTACCTGCGAGGGCGTGTCCGTTGACCGGGAATTCCGCCTGGGCGCTCAACGTGCGCTCGACATGTGCGAGCAGGCGGGCGGCCCTTCCGAGATTGCTGCGTGCATCTTGCGGGACCGCAGCCCCTCGTGCGGCGCGGGTCGCATCTACGACGGCACCTTTAGCGGTACGCTCACCGCGGGCAACGGCGTTTTCGTCGATCTGTTGCTGCGTCACGGCTACCGCGTCATTCCGGCTAGCGAGTTCGACCCCAGCATGTTGGAACATTGTCCACAGTACTCGAACCCAACACTTCCTCACGGGTGACCGTTTTGGCATCATCCGTGAAGTTTATATTGAGTACGACCCGGTCATCAAAGACGTAGACCGAGTTGACAGGCACGTACCCAGGCAGCCCCTCCCCGCGGCTCTCGCGCAGGAACGCGTACACGGCCCTCCCGTCTCTTGCGCCCCTCCCGGAACTGTCCACATCAGTGTAGCCAATCCAGTCCGCCAAGGGCTGCAGCTCGGACAACGCGGCGATGGAGGGCTTCTTCGGCCTGCTCAAGAAGGAGTTCTGGCACGGCAGGGACTGGTCGGACTGGACCCCCGCCCGCTTCATCGAGGAGCTCGGGGGCTGGATCGGCCGATACAATACGGAGAGGTGCAGCGATGCGCTCGGTGGCCGCACGCCGGCCGAGCTCCGCTCCGCGCTGGGAAGGGCCGCGTAACGGTCCAAGAAATCGTCCGCAGTCCCCATTCTTGCCCCTTTGGGACGGCTTCTTGTTGGGGCGTGTCTGCCCCAAACCCTGCTAGGAACGAGTACAGCAAACTGGATTTTTAAATTAGTCTTTGCAAATAACCTTTGAACCTTCACCATCAATTACAATTCCCTGACGATTGTTAATTGGGCATAGATTCAAATCCGAAAACTCAGTCATTATTTTCTCGGTAACTTTCTTAAATGGTGCTGTGAGATAATGCGGAAGAACATAGAAATCAATTAAATCAAGCCCTGCATCATCTTCTTGTGAGTAGTCCTCCGGCTTTTCATCCATTTGTTCGATATATTGGATGCTTGGAGCGCATACAATCGCACCTGCCGATTCACCAATCATCAGTTTTCCCTTTGCCAATTCTTTCTTCAACAGCTCATCCGTTCCCGTTTTACGGAGCTGGTCTATAAGGAAAAAAGAATTTCCGCCGGTAAAATAGATCACATCCGCATCTTCAAAAAGAGACTGTATCGTTGAATAAGCCTCCGTTGAAATATCAATTTCAGTTACGATTGCTCCCAACTTTTTGAATAATTTTCGAGCCGAGCCGACATAACCGGTGTAGCCTTCACGCAGCGAAGCTGTTGGAATAAATGCGACTTTTTTATTTTCAATTTCTTCCTTTATCAGACTTCCTACACTTGAAAAGTGCGAACATAAAAACAGTTTCATCAATATTCTCCTTTATATATAAAATCTAATTTGTTGAACTAAGCCGTGTATACCATACTCTCCAATGAAAGAACGCCCTGATATAGCGAAATATTGCCGTTTTCCTGCATACGTGCGTACGCACTCCACAGGAATTCTAAGGGGCCTGCCCCCTTAGCACGCGGACTTTGGAACAAAGTCTAGTGTGCTACGCCTTGCCAGGGGTGTACTGGCTCCCGGTACGCACGTACGCAGCAATTGCCATCAATGCGTCATATGGGTGGCGATCAAGTTCGCACAAACCGACCTTGATCCCGAAAAACAAAAGGTAGGATACCATCACCACGATGATACCCTGCCTCTGTTCGTTCCTGTTTACCGTTCCGAGTAGTCCTTCCGCAGAATTTCCGATAAACAAAAAACGTACCCGAACCCTTTCTCGTAAAGAATCGGGTTCGAGTACGAACTGAATACTGGAGCAATATAAAACCACCACAAAGGTGCCTGTCCCCTTTGTGGCGGTTTTGGCCTAGAGCTAAAGCGTGTGGCCGTAGGCGTTGGCGGCCTTGATGGCGGCGGCGAACTTTTCGTCGGTGAAAGGCTCGGGATTGCCTTGCTTCCACTCGTTGGTGGCGTGTGCGAACTCGCACAGGGCGGGGATATCGGACTCGGAAAGCCCGACCTGCTCAAGCGTCACGGGCAGGCCCATCTGCTTGTTGAAAGCGGCGTAGCGCTTAAGGTTCTCGGTGTCGCCCGTGTAGGCGAACAGCACCAGCACGCCCAGGCTCACGACCTCACCGTGCAGGTAGGAGCCTGGGCGAGGAATGCTGCAGGAAGCGTTGTAGAACGCGTGCGCCACGCTCGAGTTGTAGTAGTAATCGTTTTGGTTGGTCAGGTTCGAGACATAGCCCGTGTTGACCACGATGTCGAGCGCGATCTGCTTGACGGCTTCGGTCGACTGGTCCTGGCGCACGTCCTCAAGACCCTGGACGCCATAGGTAAACAGCGGCTCGGAACAGGTGTGCGCGAGCGCCAGGCCAAGGCCGGCCGTGTGCTCCAAGTTGCCGGCGCTCGTGGCGTACTCGACCTCGGGCTGCTTGGACAGGGCATCGCCCACGCCGGCCCAGAAGTACTCTGCCGGTGCCTTGGCGATGATCTTGGGGTTGATGAAGATGTGCGCGGGGCGGTTGGGGTACGAATAGCCCTCGAGCGAGCCGTCGTCGTTGTAGACGACGGCAATGGCGGTCGCGGCGGAGCAGTTGGAACAGATCGTCGGTACCGTAAAGACAATCTTCTTGAGCTCGATAGCTGCGGTCTTCACGGTGTCGAGCGCCTTGCCGCCGCCGCATGCGATAAGCACGTCAGCTTCCTGGCAGGCAGGGGAGTTTACGACCTTGGCGATATTTGCGCGCGTACTGTTGGTGCCGTAGACGCGCGTCTCCAGAATCTCGACGTCGGTACCTGCCAGCGCAGCTTCGATACCGGGAAGTGCTGCGGCCAGTGCTCGTTTACCACCAATGATGGCGACCTTGGTTGCTCCGTACTCGGCCAACGCGCCGTGCAGCTCGTCAAAGCAGTCTTCGCCAACGGTATAGTCGCTCATTCCGATCGTGCGCATAGCAATCTTCTTTCGTTCGATAAAGTGCTTACAGGTATTTTGCTCCAAGTGAGTGCTTGCGATCGCGAGAAGTTTCTAAAGTATGAAACCGATGTTGAGGGTTTTTCGCCGGCGTTGACCGTGTTACCATACAGCGCATAAGCGTTGATGGGGACGAGTAGTCGGCCGTCCGCATGCTACAGAGAGCGGGGAGCGCTGAGAACCCGTGCATGCGACCGATGAAAATCACCCCGGAGCTGCGGTCCCAACGGACGTGCCGCGTAGGTTCGTCTTAGTAGACATCGCCGAGATGGTCGTCGATACAGACCAGCCGAGTAACGGATGCGAGCGCGCGAATACGCGGGCGAGGGCATCTAAGCTGGGTGGTTAAGCGAAGAGCTTTTGCGGGCGTGCAGCCCGTTTGTGGCGCTTCGTCCCAGCTTGTAGGGACGGGCGCTTTTTTGGTGCCCAGAGGGCGTGCGCGCCCATGACAAGAAAGGGGTACCGTGGCAAACGAGTACAAGCAGACGATGAATCTGCCCAAGACCGGTTTTCCCATGCGTGCCGGTCTTTCCAAGTCCGAGCCCAAGCGACTCAAGGACTGGCAGGACAACAAGGTCTACGAGCAGGTTCTGAAGAAGAACGAGGGTCACAAGAAGTTCGTGCTGCACGACGGCCCTCCGTACGCCAACGGCCCGATCCACATCGGCCACGCCATGAACAAGATCTCCAAGGACATGATCAACCGTTACTGGATGATGCAGGGCTATGAGGTTCCCTATGTCCCCGGTTGGGACTGCCACGGTCAGCCGATTGAGCACAAGGTCGAGGAGAAGCTCGGCACCGAGAAGTTCAACCAGACCTCCACGGCTAAGATCCGCGAGCTCTGCAACAAGTTCGCTGTCGAGAACATCGAGCTGCAGAAGGCCGGCTTCCGTCGCCTGGGCGTGCTCGGCGACTGGGACAACCCCTATCTGACGCTCTATCACCAGCATGACGCCGCCGACATCGAGGTCTTCAAGGCCATGTTCGATAAGGGCATGATCTATCGCGGCCACAAGCCGGTTCACTGGTGCAAGCACTGTCACACCGCACTCGCCGAGGCCGAGATCGAGTACTCCGACGAGACGAGCCCTTCCATCTTCGTGCGCTTTGAGATGACCTCCAAGCCCGCCGGCCTCGAGAACTTCGACGGCCCGGTCGACTTCATCATCTGGACGACTACCCCGTGGACCATCCCCTCCGACCAGGCCGTTTCCCTTAAGCCCGGCGCCGCCTATGTCGCCGTTGAGCACGACGGCCGCGCCGAGGTCATGCTCGAGGACCTTGCTCCCAAGTGCTGCGAGGAGTTTGGCTGGGAGTACACCCCGGTCATGGTCGACGGCAAGCCCTACGTGGTTCCCGCCGAGACCTTCCACCACATCCACTACAAGCAGCCGATCTTTGACGGCGTCGAGGGCGTGGCGCTGCTGGCCGATTACGTCGGCGTCGACGACGGTACCGGTATCGTCCACAACTCGCCCGGCCACGGCGTCGACGACTACTTCGCCTGCCTCAAGGAGGGCATCACCGACATCTGCATGCCGGTCGATGACGACGGCAAGTTCTACACCGGTGAGGAGTTTGGCACCGGCGGTCCCTTCAGCGGCATGGACACCGATGAGGCCAATCCGCACATCATCGAGTTCCTGCGCGAGCGCGGCACCCTGGTCCTCGAGAAGAAGATCACGCACAGCTATCCGCACTGCTGGCGCTGCAAGCACCCGGTGCTCTTCCGTGCTACCGACCAGTGGTTTGTCTCGATGGACAAGACCGGCTTGCGCGAGCAGGCTGGCAAAGAGGTCCGCGAGAACGTCAAGTGGTATCCGGCCCACGCCGCCAACCGCATTGGCGCCATGGTCGAGCAGCGTCCCGACTGGTGCATCAGCCGTCAGCGCAACTGGGGTGTGCCTATCCCCAGCTACACCTGCGCCGACTGCGGCGAGAAGGTCATGAACGACGCCACGCTCGACGCCGTCATCAAACTCTTCCACGAGAAGGGCTCCGACGCCTGGTTTACCGATGCTCCTGAGAGCTATCTGGGCGAGGCCTGCGTCTGCCCCAAGTGCGGTGGCCATCACCTCAAGGCTGATAAGGACATCCTTGACGTGTGGTGGGACTCCGGCGTGTCTTGGAAGGCCGTCTGCGAGTACCGTCCCGAGCTGGAGTACCCGGCGGACGTCTACCTCGAGGGCTCTGACCAGCACCGCGGTTGGTTCCAGAGCTCACTGCTCACCTCGGTGGGCGCCAACGGCCACGCTCCGTACAAGGCGGTCGTCTCGCAGGGCTTCACCCTCGACGGCCAGGGCCGTAAGATGTCTAAGTCACTCGGCAACGTCATCGACCCCAACAAGGTCTGTGACGAGATGGGTGCCGACATCATCCGTCTGTGGGTCGCCTCCGTCGATACCAGCTCCGACGTCTCCATCGACCACGAGATTCTCGCTCGTACGTCCGATGCCTACCGTCGTTTCCGCAACACGCTGCGCTTCCTGCTCTCCGAGCTCGAGGGTCAGTTTGTGCCCGAGACCGACGGCGTCGCCTTTGCCGACCTGCTGCCGCTCGACAAGCTCATGGTTGCTCGCCTGACCCAGGTCCAGGCCGAGGTTGACGACGCCTACGCCAGCTACGAGTTCCCGCGCGCCTACCGTGCGCTTTACGACTTTGTGGTTACCGAGCTCTCCAACGTGTATCTCGACGCCCTGAAGGACCGTCTGTACTGTGAGAAGCCCGGTTCGCTCGAGCGTCGCAGCGCCCAGACCGTGCTGGCCGAGCTCTTCTCGATGCTCATGCGCGACCTGCAGCCGATCTTGTCCTACACGGTCGACGAGGCCATGGCCTATGCGCCCGCCGGCTGCGTCGATCACCAGAAGTACGCCGCGCTGCTCGATTGGTACAAGTCGCCCATCACGGTCGACGAGGCCAACGAGTTTGAGGGCGTGCTCGAGGCTTCACTCGAGCTCCGCAGCGTCGTGACCAAGGCCCTTGAGGATGCCCGCTCCGCCGGCACCTTCACCAAGAGCCAGCAGGTCCGCGTCAAGGCGGTCGTTCCTGCCGAAATGTATGCGCTGCTGACCGGCGACAAGGCCGTCGACCTGGCCGAGTTCTACATCGTCTCCGATGTTGAGCTTACCCAGGGCGAGGAGCTTTCTGTTGCCATCGATGCAGCCGAGGGCGAGTGCTGCGACCGTTGCTGGAACTACCGCACCACCGTCGGCGAGTACAACGGCCACGCTCACATTTGCAAGCGCTGCGCGAATGCCCTTTAAGGCACGGTAACTCGGCATTTTAGTTATAGGGAGAATTTAGGCGCCTTCGGCCCATTTGCTCCGCTGAAGAAAAGCGACATTCCGTTATCCGGAATGCCGCTTTCTTTTATGCTGGTTATTTATCTGACGTTAGCGAATGTGTCGTGCGCTCTGCGTGTGGCAATATAAGATGGTTATCTGCGTTAAATAGAATTTGATTATCTGAGGGTAGGGGATTTCTTTGGGTCGTGGTGCGGATATGACGCCGCCTTTGCGTTGGCGGTTGGGTGTTGCTGGTGGGGTGGCGCTGGTTGTGCTGCTTGTTGACCAGCTTACTAAGCTCGCGGTTCGTGCCGTGGGCGACGCCTTGCATGTGACCGTCATCCCCGGTGTTATCGACTTTATGTTTGTCCGCAATATCGGTGCTGCCTTTAGCATGGGCGAGGGGCATGGCATCGCGTTTGCCGTGCTGGCGTTGGCGGTCATTATCGCTATTGCCGTGTACCTCGTTCGTGCACCCCAGCTCGCCCATCTTGAGGTTGTGGGCATGGCGATGGTTGCGGGCGGTGCTATCGGCAACGCTATCGATCGTTTGGCCTTTGGCTTCGTGACCGATTTTATTGCCACCACCTTCATCGACTTCCCCGTCTTCAATGTGGCCGATATCGGCATTACGGTCGGTGTGGTGCTGGCGCTCTTCGGTTACATGTTCTTGAGCCCCGCGGCTCGTGAGGTCGATGCGACCGCCGAGCTTAACGCCCGTGACGAGGCCCGCGCCAAGCGCAAGGCTAAACAACGTGGGGAGCGTGCCCGCAAGATTCGCGAAAGGACTGAGCGCTAATGGCCGACATCCATATCCTTGTTGCCGACGATGCCGCTGGTCAGCGTCTTGACGCCTATCTGGGCGCCAATGACGGCTGCCCTACGCGCTCTGCCTGCGCACATCTGATTGAGGGCGGGGCCGTAGTGGTCAATGGCGAGACCTGCCTGTCCAAAAAGTACGCCGTGCGAGCCGGTGACCGTATTTCGGTTGATTTGCCCGAGCCGCACGATCCCACCGACGTGATTCCCGAGGCCATCCCGCTCGACATTCGCTATGAGGACGACTACCTCATCGTGCTCTCCAAGCAGCGCGGCCTGGTGTGCCATCCTGCTCACGGCCACGAGAGCGGTACGCTTGCGAACGCCCTGGTCTACCACTGCGGCATCGACCATCTGGGCACCGTGCAGGGCGAGGACCGCCCCGGTATCGTACATCGTTTGGATCGCGATACCTCGGGTCTTATGCTTGCGGCAAAGGACGACGACACCCAGCGCGCGCTCCAAAATCTTATCCGTACGCGCACGCTCGACCGCCGCTACATTACGCTCGTTCACGGTCATATCGCCATGGATGAGGGCACCGTTAACACCGGCATTGCCCGTTCTACACGTGACCGTGTCAAGATGGCGGTTTCCGATGATCCTTTTGCGCGCCAGGCCATCACGACCTTTAAGGTCCTTGAGCGCTTTGATTCCACGCGCTTTGATGACGGCTACACACTCGTTGAGTGTCACCTGTTTACCGGTCGCACGCATCAGATTCGCGTGCACATGCGCCATATCAACCACGCCTGCGTGGGCGATCCGCTCTACGGTAAGTGCGATGCGCGTGCCGATCAGGGTCTGACCAGGCAATTCCTCCATTCCTGGCGCGTGGCGTTCGATCATCCCGTGACGGGAGAGCGCATTGAGTGCCGCGACGAGCTGCCGTGGGATCTCGCCGCCGTCCTCGACGACTTAGCCCCGCGTTCGCTTGGTCGCACTGCTGCCGGCGACGAAATCGTACCGCAGCTCGGCCTGCTCGAAGCCTAGCCAGTATTAGGTGGTTTCTTGAACTCGGTAAGCCTGCGGTAAGATATACGATTGTTTACGTAACACGTTCCTGGGAGCCTGCATGCTCGCCTTTTTACAAACCAACACACCCATCGTGATCTTCAACCAGATTGTCGTCACGCTGCTCACGGTCTGCTTCTTGTACCAGGTGGTCTTCTTTGTCATCGGTGCTTTCCGCGGCGAGGTCGCGCCTCCCAAGGCCAAAAAGCTGCACCGCTATGCCTTCTTTATCGCGGCGCATAACGAGGAGGCCGTGATTGCCAACCTCGTTCGCTCCATCAAGGACCAGGATTATCCTTCAGAGCTTATCGAGGTCTTTGTCGTCGCCGATGCTTGCACCGACAACACGGCGCAGCTCGCGCGCGAGGCGGGCGCCATTGTGTACGAGCGCAATGACCTGGCCCGTAAAGGCAAGAGTTGGGTCATGGACTTTGGTTTCGACCGTATCCTTAACGAGTATCCCGACACCTTTGAAGGTTACTTTATCTTCGATGCCGATAATGTTATCGCCCGCGATTATGTGTCCAAGATGAATGATGCCTTTGACCAGGGCTTCCATGTGGTCACGAGCTATCGTAACTCCAAGAACTTCGGAAGCTCGTGGATCTCGGCAGCGAATGCCACTTGGTATCTGCGCGAGGCGCGTTTCCTCAACAACGCGCGCAACATCTGCAAGACGTCCTGTGCTGTCTCGGGTTCGGGCTACCTCATCTCAGCCAGTGTTATCGAGGGCATGCACGGCTGGCAGTTCCACACGCTGACCGAGGATATTCAGTTCACGACGTTCTGTGCCATTCACGGCATTCGTATTGGCTATGCGCCGGCTGAGTTCTTTGACGAGCAGCCTGTGACGTTTAAGGCTTCTTGGAAACAGCGTATGCGTTGGACCAAGGGCTTCTACCAGGTCTTCTTTACCTACGGTAAGCATCTGGTCAAGTCAACCTTCCGCTATCATCGCTTCGCTGCCTACGACATGTTCATGACAATCGCACCGGGTATGCTGCTATCGCTGATTTCGATGCTTGCCAATGCGACGTTCCTCATTGTTGGCGGTCTTTCCCACGGCTTCTTAGCTACCGAGGTCGAGATGCAGGCGTGTGCCGCTTCGCTCATCATGACCTTCGTCATGATGTATCAGACCTTCTTTATCCTGGCGCTGCTCACGACTATCTTCGAGTACAAGCACATCCATTGCGCGCAAAAGTGGCGCCTGGTGACCAACCTGTTTACCTTCCCGATCTTTATGTTCAGCTATATCCCCATTACGGTGGCTGCGTTGTTCCTGAAGGTCGACTGGGTCCCGACGCAGCATGCCGTCAGCGTTACCCTCGACGAGGTCATGCAGGGCGCTAAATAACCACCACCAAAACCACCACGAAGGGGACAGGCACCTCTGTGGTGGTTTTTGCTTTTGAGTGACTGCCCCGGGAGGTGTTCAATGGTCTATATCCCGTTTTGGATTTGTATCTTTGCCGGTGCGGTGATTGATGTCCGTGAACGGCGGTTTCCCAACGCGCTTGCCGCCGCATGCGCCGTGGCGGCGTTTGCAGGCGTTTGGCTGGACAGGGGCTTGAACACGGCGCTTGACCACGCCGGTCCTGCCGTTATCGTGTACCTTTCCCTTGTGCTGACCGAGTCGCTTTGGCGGCGTTTCCGCCAGGCCCCCGGCATCGGCATGGGGGATGCCAAGGCGCTTTTCGCGCTTTGCACGCTCGACCCTCTGGGCGGCATCGTGGCATTTGCCGTCGCGCTCCTGGTCCTGGCCCTCTCCTGCCTCTTTACAAAATCGCGCTCCCTGCCATTGCTCCCGTTTTTGGTGCCGATATTTGCCATAATCGAGGTCGTGGGCTGGACATTGTAACCGATTGCGCATCCTTTTTAAGGAGCATGCCATGGCAACTAATCAAGAAACGGCCGTCATTAAGGCGCGCATGGACCGCATTCCCGCGGCGTTGTCGCCCGAGCTGGTCGAGCGTATCGCCGCCGACCGCGCCTCGGGTGTCGTTAATCCTTATCGATGCTGCGACGACCAGGTCATTCGTCGTATAGATCGCGCTGCCGACAAAGGCACGCTTATGCGTCCGGCGTTTATGCGCGATACCGAAAAGATTCTTCATCTTCCTGCGTACACGCGTTATGCAGGCAAAACGCAGGTCTTTAGCTTTCGCAGCAACGACGACCTGTCGCGGCGCGGCCTTCATGTGCAGCTCGTCTCGCGCATTGCCCGCGATATCGGCCGTGCCCTGGGCCTCAACAGCGATTTGATCGAGGCGATTGGCCTGGGCCACGATTTGGGCCACACGCCCTTTGGCCATGCCGGCGAGCGTTTCCTCAACGATATCTATCACGAGCGTACGGGTCGTTATTTTTTCCATAACGTGCAGTCCGTCCGCGTGCTCGACGCGCTGTACGGCCGCAACGTGTCGCTCCAGACGCTCGACGGCGTGCTGTGCCATAACGGCGAGTACGAGCAGCGTGTCTTTGAACTCTCGGACATGGCGTCGTTTGACCAGTTCGACCGTACCGTCGAGGACTGCATCGCCACGGGCTATGGCGCGATCGAGCACCTGCGCCCCATGACCCTCGAGGGCTGTGTGGTGCGTATCTCGGATATCCTCGCCTACGTCGGTCGTGATCGTCAGGACGCCATTGCGGCGGGCCTGCTGTCGCCCGACGCTTTTGACGATGGTCGGGGCGGCGCCTATAACAGCTGGATTCTCACGCACGCTTCCATCGATATCGTTGAGCATAGCTATGGCAAACCGCGTATCGAGATGAGCGAGGACCTGTTTGAGGAGATCCGCCGGGCGAAGCGCGAGAACTACGAGAAGATCTATAGCAAGGGCGGTATCGAAGGCGATTCTGAGGCAGAGTTGCGTGAGGCTTTCGAAAAGCTCTACGACCGTTGCCTGCAGGATCTAAATAAAGGCGACGAGTTCTCTTACATCTTTAAGCATCATGTTTCGCGCATTGAGCAGCAGCTTTCCTACTACGATCGCACCTATGCCTGGCAGGACGACAAGGATCAGGCCGTCGTCGATTACATCGCAAGCATGACGGATGGTTATTTCTGCGAGCTGACGAGCAAATTGTTCCCAGGTCTAAAGTTTCCGCACCGCACCTATATTAACGAACGGTAGTTCGTATCCTTTCGGTATACTATTGGTCAACAACGATTTTGATTAATGCACGGGATGGCTATGGACGACCTTTTTTCTGCTTCGACGCGCGAGCGCTCCTTTAAAAATGCGCCGCTTGCGGTGCGTATGCGCCCCAATTCGCTCGACGAGTATGTGGGCCAGCAAAAGGCCGTCGGTAAGGGCTCGTGGCTGCGCGCCGCGATTGAGCATGACGTGCTGTCGAGCGTGATTCTGTACGGCCCGGCTGGCACGGGCAAGACGACGCTGGCCCACATTATCGCCAACCATACCAAGAGCGAGTTTGTCGAGGTCAGCGCCGTGACGGGCACTGTGAAGGACCTGCGCCGCGTAATCGATGAGGCTAAGACCCGTCTGAACACCTACGACCGCCGCACCATTCTGTTTATCGATGAGATCCATCGCTTTTCGAAGTCGCAGCAAGATGCCCTGCTGCATGCGGTCGAGAACCGCACCGTCATTATGATTGGCGCCACGACGGAAAACCCGTACTTCGAGGTCAACTCGGCATTGCTCTCGCGTGGGCGTGTGGTAGAGCTTGAGCACCTGAAGGACGAGGATATCGCCATGCTCATTGAGCGTGCGCTCGAGGCGCCGCAGGGTTTAAACGGTAAGTTCTCGGCCGATGAGGATACAGTCAAGACCATTTGCACGCTGGCCGCGGGTGATGCGCGCTCGGCGCTCACGACGCTCGAGCTTGCGAGTGAGATTGCCGTTACGCGTCCCGATACCGAGGGAACGCCAGCGCCGGCGGCGGGGGAACGCTATCCCATTACCGTGGATGACGTGAAGATCGCCAATCCGCGTCGTGGTTTTTCGTATGACAAAAACGGTGACATGCACTACGACATTATCAGTGCGTTTATTAAATCTATGCGCGGCAGCGACCCCGATGCCACGATCTATTGGCTCGCGCGCATGATCGATGCAGGGGAGGATCCCAAGTTTATCGCTCGCCGCATTATTATTCAGGCTTCCGAGGATGTTGGCAACGCCGACCCGCAGGCGCTTTTGGTGGCACATGCCGCATTTAAATCTGCCGAGGTCATTGGCTATCCCGAGTGTCGCATCAACCTGGCTCAGGCTGCGCTCTATGTGTGCCTGGCGCCTAAGTCCAACGCGTGCGAGGCCTCGATCGATGCGGCGCTGGCCGATATCCACAGCAGTGGTCTTCGCGAGGTGCCGAGTTACCTGCGCGATCGTCACCGTCCCGGCAGCGACGAGTATGGTGTATACAAGTACCCGCACGATTATCCCGAAGGCTGGGTCGATCAGCGCTATTTGCCCGAGGGGTTGGAGCGCGGCGCGTTCTGGCAGCCTGCCGGCCGCGGTTGGGAAGAGTGGCGTGTGGAGCAAAGCGAGCGCGACCGTAGCGGCAACGCTCCCAAGTAGGCCATTGGCGCCTCGCACATTCCCTTTGGGTATCTTTGCCCTTCTTTGGGGTACCATGAAAAACGTCTGTATTTCGATTCCTTCGGGAGGCTTGTATGAGTCCCATTCAAATCGCCCTGCTGGTGCTCGCCGTTGCCGGCGTGTGGGCTGTTGTCGAGCTCGCGCTCACGCTGCGCAAGACCCGCACCGTCGTCGACTCGCTCGACAAGACGGTGAGCGACCTCAATAATACGCTCGCCGAGGCACAGCCCGTGGTGGCAAAGCTCGATGGCGCCGTTGACGAGCTTACGCCGGCACTTGCCCAGATGGAGCCGCTCCTCAAGTCGAGCAAGACTGCCGTTGACGCCCTGACGTCTAACCTCGTTGAGGTTGAGGCGGTCGTTCGCGACATCTCTGAGGTCACGGGCAGCGTGGCCGAGGCCAGCAATGCCGTATCGAGCGTGACTGATTCTGCTGCCGGCGCCGTGCAGAAGCTCTTCAATAAGGTGAAGGCTCCTGCAGCCGACGCCGAGCGCAAACTTTCCGCTGCCGCCGAAGCCGAGCAGCCGACTGAGCGCGTCCTAATTGGCGAAGCCGGGGACGAGGCCGCTGCTGACGACGATGATGTTCAGAAGCCCGCAGCCAAGCCTGCTCAGTATTACACCTATACGCCTGCCGAGACCTCCGAGGAGTCCTGCGATGAGTAGTGAAGCAACCTGCCCCATCACGCTGAGCGTTGCCGGTGATCCTCGTCTCGCGCGCTTGGTGCGCATGACGGCCGCCAACGTCGGCGCCCTGTGCTCTATGTCTGTCGATCGTATCGAGGACATCCGCATGGCTGCCGAGGAAGCCTTCATCTTTGGGTGCACCGCGGTCGACTGCGACGACATCACCATTCAATTTGATGTGGACGAATCTCACGTCGGCATGACCTTTACCTTTGGGGAACAGGCCACCGTCGACGAGGATGACCAGGCTGCTGTGTATGCCGAGCTCATTCTTGCAAGCGTGTGCGATTCCTACGAAAAGACTGCGGCGCCCCTAACGCTTTCCCTCGACCTCAAGGCGGATATCTAATATGACCGAACGTTCCCGGAGCGGCAAAACCGCTTGGGACAAGGAGAAAACCCGCGAGCTGTTTCGTCGTTATAAGGAGACCGGTGATCCGGATGCTCGCGAGCAGCTCGTTATGTCCCATATGAACCTGGTAAGGTTTCTTGCCAACAAATTTAAAAACCGCGGTGAGCCGCTCGATGACCTTTTGCAGGTCGGCTATCTGGGCTTGCTCAAGGCTATCGACCGCTTTGACCCTGAACGCGGACTTGAGTTCACGACGTTTGCCACGCCCACCATCCTGGGCGAGATTAAGCGCCACTTCCGCGACAAGGGCTGGAGCGTGCGCGTGCCCCGACGTTTGCAGGAGCTCTCGGCCAAGGTCAACCAGGCTACCGATAAGCTCACCAACGAGCTACAGCGTTCGCCCAAGGTTGAGGAAATCGCCGAATACCTCGACGTGACTGTCGACGAGGTGCTCGAAGCCATGGAATCGTCCTCGGCCTACACCTCGGTGCCCATCGAGGCTCCTGGCGCGTCCGATTCCGACGATGCGCCTTCGATTCTTGACCGCTATGCCGACGAGGACAATGAGCTCGACTTTACCGATGACCGCCTGGTAATCGAGGAAGCCATCCGCGATTTCTCGCCTCGCGAGCGCGAGGTTATCGAGTTGCGCTTCGTAAAGGGCATGACCCAGATCGAGATCGCCAAGAAGCTGGGCATCTCGCAGGTGCAGGTCTCGCGCCTGCTGCGCCGTACCCTTAAGAAGATTCAAGATAAGATCGACCCCGACGGAGTGATGATTCGTTCATGAGTGAGCACCCCCAACAAATCGACCGCACGCTTCGCGATACCCGCATTCTGACGCTGCGCATTTGGGGCGTCGTCGGCTGCATTGTCATCGCTGCCGTAATCTTTAACCTTATGGGCATCCTGGCACCGGTCATCGAGTTTCTCGCTGTCGGTTCCATCATCGCTTTTGTGATGTCTCCGATCACCAACTGGCTCGAGCATCACGGCGTCGGACGTGGCCTCGGTTCGCTCATCGCACTCATTGTGGTTGTTGCCGTGCTCGTCGGCGTCGTCTGCATCCTATCGCCTATTTTGCTCGGTCAAATCATGGAAGTCCTGAGCCGCCTGCCCGAGCAGCTTCGTGTTGCGGGTGGTGATCTCAACGAGATGCTCTCGCACGCTAAGACGCTCAACAACACGCCGCTCAAGGAGTATCTGGACGACAATCTTTCTTCGTTGGTTACCGTAGCGTCCAAGTACGTCTCGCAAATCGCTGCTGAGCTCGGCCGCGGTGTGTCTCCGCTCATTACCAACACGGCCTCGCAGCTGTTCGTCATCTTCCTGGGTCTGGTGCTTGCCTACTGGCTTGCCTGCGATTATCCCCGCATGCACCACGAGGTCTGCACCATCATCGGGCAGGAAAAGGAGACCTCGTACCGCTTTATGGTGGCCATCCTTTCGCGTTCGGTCGGCGGCTACATGCGTGGCATGGTCATCACATCGATCTGTGGCGGTTTTCTTGCCTTTATTGGTTTTACGATCATAGGCCATCCGTATGCAGCACTCATGGCCATCTTCACCGGCATTATGCACCTGGTTCCGGTTGTCGGTCCCTGGGTGAGTGCGGCGATCGCCACGGTGCTCGGCTTTATGTTCAGCCCTATGCTGGCGTTATGGACGCTTGTCGTGACCATGGTGGCTCAAAATGTCACCGATAATGTCATTTCGCCTAAGGTCATGCAGAGCTCGGTGCAGGTGCATCCCGTTATGAGCCTGACGGCCCTCGTTATCGGTTCGGCACTCATGGGTCCCATCGGCATGGTTATCGCCATTCCGCTGTGCGCGGCCCTCAAGGGCATCTTCGTCTACTACTTTGAGAACGAGACCGGCCGTCAGCTCGTGGCATACGACGGCGCCGTGTTTAAGGGCACGCCGTATCGCGATACCGAGGGTAACCCGGTCGCCGCCTACGACGCGCTTGGCGACGATACGTTCATCTATGAGTCCGAGCTTATCGGCAACGAGACCGCGCCCGAGGCCCAGGCAATGCCCAAGCCCGAGCTCGATAATCCCTGGATTAAGCTCTCAGGCCTGCAGCCCGACGCGACAGGCTTTTTCAAGAACCCCTTCGCCAAGGATGACGATTCCAATACGGACGACGACACCAAAACCGGCATCGACGGCTCCATGGACGATGACGACAAGTAGCGGGGTAATTCGGGCTAACATTCATACGCGCTAACATGCAATTTCGCTGAAGGGCCGGCATTGTCCGGCCCTCTTTTTTGCACAGGCGCGGTGGGATGGTAATATCGTTACGTTTGAACTGTTTCGATGTGAAACCGAGGAGATTCCCTCTATGAGTGCTGACTACCCGTCAATGACTACGGCCGAGATTCGCTCCAAGTTCCTCAACTTCTTTGAGGAGCGCGGTCTTAAGCTCTATCCTTCTTCGTCCCTCGTCCCCGACGATCCTTCGCTGCTGCTTGCCAACGCCGGCATGAACCAGTTTAAGGAGTACTACCAGGGCAAGAAGACCATGAAGGAGATCGGCGCGATCTCCTGCCAGAAGTGTGTCCGCACCAACGACATCGACTGCATCGGTGAGGACGGCCGTCACCTGTCCTTCTTTGAGATGCTCGGCGACTTCTCCTTTGGCGGCGTCTCCAAGCAGCAGGCCTGCGCTTGGGCCTTTGAGCTCATCACCAAGGAGTTCAAGCTGCCGCTCGACCGCCTGTACTTCACCGTCTTTACCGAAGACGACGAGACCCACGACGTGTGGCGCTCTCTGGGCGTTGCCGAGGATCACATCTCCCGCCTGGGCGAGGACGACAACTTCTGGGCCGCTGGCCCCACCGGCCCCTGCGGTCCGTGCTCCGAGATCTACTTTGACATGGGCGAGGAGGTCGGTTGCGGCAGCCCCGTCTGCAAGCCTGGCTGCGACTGCGACCGCTTCCTGGAGTTCTGGAACCTCGTGTTTACCCAGTACGACCGCCAGGAGGACGGCTCCATGCCGGAGCTGCCGCACCGCAACCTCGATACGGGCATGGGTCTGGAGCGCATGGCCGCTATCATGCAGCACAAGACCGCTAACTACGACGGCGATCTGATGCAGCACCTCATCAAGCTCGGTGAGAAGATCAGCGGCAAGACCTATGACGCCGACGATTACTCCGGTGCCAGCCGCTCCCTGCGCATCATCGCCGACCACTCCCGTGCCGTCGACTTTATGATCTCCGACGGCATCCTGCCCGGTAACGAGGGTCGCGAGTACGTCCTGCGCCGCCTGCTCCGTCGTGCCGTGTTCCACGGTCGTCTGCTGGGCATCGAGGGCGCCTTCCTGACCAAGTTTATCGACGAGGTCAACGCTCAGATGGGCGAGGCTTATCCCGAGCTGCTCAAGAACGTCGCGCTCGTTAAGGGCATCGTCGCCTCCGAGGAGGAGCGTTTCTCAACGACGCTCGACAACGGCCGCGTTTACCTGGACGAGGCCCTGGCCGCGCTCGCCGACGGCGCTGTCCTTCCGGGCGATGTTGCCTTTAAGCTTCACGACACCTTTGGTTTCCCCATTGACCTGACTGTCGAGATCGCCGGCACCGCCGGTCACGACGTCGACATGGATGGCTTTACCGCTTGCATGGAGGACCAGAAGGCCCGTGCCCGCGCCAACGCTAAGGGCGATGCCTGGGGTAGCTTTAACGACGTGTGGGTCGAGCTTTCCGACAAGGTTGCCGCGACCGAGTTCGACGGCTATGACAACGACGCCATCGAGGGCGCCAAGGTTGTCGCCATCGTGCGCAACGGCGAGTCCGTCGAGTCCGCTGCTGCCGGCGAGGATGTTGAGGTCGTGCTCGACCGCACCCCGTTCTATGCCGAGATGGGTGGCCAGCAGGGCGATGCCGGCAAGCTTTCCGCCGAGGGCGTTGTTCTGGCCGTTGCCGACACCAAAAACCACAACGGCCTGTATGCTCACGTCGCGCACGTTGCCGAGGGCACGCTGACCGTCGGTGCTACCGTGACCGCCGCGCTCGACGCCGAGCGCCGTGGCTTCCTGCGCCGCAATCACACCGCCACCCACCTTCTCGACGCTGCGCTTAAGCAGGTTCTGGGCGAGCATGTCTCCCAGGCCGGCTCGCTGGTGACGCCCGAGCACCTGCGCTTTGACTTCACGCACTTCGAGGCTCTGTCTTCCGAGCAGCTCAAGGCTGTCGAGGACCTGGTCAACCAGCAGATCTTCGCTTCCAAGCCGGTTGTGACCCGCGTTATGGGCATCGATGAGGCCAAGGCCGCCGGTGCTGTTGCCCTGTTTGGCGAGAAGTACGGCGACGTCGTCCGCGTCGTTTCCGTGGGCGCCGAGGACCAGCCGTTCTCCCGCGAGCTCTGCGGTGGCACCCATGCCGCCAATACCGCCGAGATCGGCCTGTTCAAGATCATTTCCGAGTCCTCTACGGGCTCGAACGTCCGTCGTATCGAGGCCGTGACCTCTAAGGGCGCTCTCGATTACATGGCCGACCGCCTGGCACTTGTTGACGCCGCTGCCGCTGCGCTCAAGTGCCGCGCGGACGAGGTTCCCGCTCGCGTGGAGAACCTGCAGGCCGACCTGCGCGAGACGTCCAATAAGCTCAAGAAGGCTCTGACCGGTGGCTCCTCCGATGCCATTTCCGGCGCCATCGACGGCGCTGTCGAGCTGAACGGTTACAAGCTCGTTGTCGCTGAGCTCCAGGGCCTTGAGGCTGCTGACCTGCGCAACGTCTGGGATACCGTGCACCAGAAGGTCGCCGGCCCTGTCGCCTGCGTCGTCGCCAGCGTGACCGAGAAGGGCACGCCTGCGCTGCTCGCCGCCGGTTCCGATGACGCCGTGAAGGCCGGTTTCCACGCCGGCAACGTGATCAAGCAGATCGCGGGCCTGGTCGATGGTCGCGGTGGCGGCCGTCCCAACATGGCCCAGGCCGGTGGCAAGAACGCCGCCGGTATTGCCGATGCCCTCGCGGCCGCTAAGACCGCGCTCGGCGCCTAAGAAGTCGCTGTGGTCGCGCTCGCGCTGGACATAGGGGAGACCAGGATCGGTATTGCCGTCTCGAGCCGTGATGGCAAGATGGCGATGCCTGTCAAGGTGCTTCCGGCTGCCGAGGTCACCGGTATGGCCAAGACGTTTCGCTACCTGGTCGAGGACTATGAGCCCGATATCCTGGTAAGCGGACGTCCCTTGACCATGGCCGGTGAGCCCGGCCCCCAGGCCGAGCGCGTTGCCGCCGTGGCCCAAAAGATTGCCGACAAGCTCGAACTTCCGCTGGAGTTTGAGGACGAGCGCTTGTCCTCGCAAGAGGCCAAACGCATCCTGCGCGAGCAGGGCCTCAACGAAAAACAGATGAGAGGCAAGATTGACATGATCGCCGCCAGCCTGTTTTTGCAGACATGGCTTGATCGTAAAAACGAGGAGGTCTCGCATGCCTAGCGCTTCCGATCCGCGCCAGCCGATTCGTACACGTCAGCCTGTGCCGCGCCCTGCCCAGCCTGGCCAGCGTCCGGCACAGCCGACGCAGCGCGCAGCTCAGCCTGCCGCGCGCCCGGTGCAGTCCTCCTCTCGTTTGGCTCAACCTGCTCAGCGGACGGTTCGACAGCCCACTGCTCGTACGGCCCAGCCTGCAGGCGGTACCCGCTTTAAGCAGCAGGCACCTACCCAGCGAGCACAGGCCCCCCAATCGCATTCGCATCACGCTCGCGGTTCGCACGGCGTTGCTCCGGCCACGCGATCGAGCTACAACACGCATGCTCGTCGCGGTGCCCAAAAGAAAAGCTCCCCGGTGCCTATGATTATCGGCGTCGTCGCCGCCGTGCTTGCGCTTGTCGCGATCGTTTTCTTTGTTGTGCCGGCCGTCAAGGGCTTCTTTGCCGGCGAGGATGCGAAAGTCGCTGCTGGCCAGCAAGTTACTATTACGATTCCCGATGGCGCCTCGGGTGATGCCATCGCTTCGATTCTCTCCGAGAACCATATCGTCGAAGACCCCAAGGATTATTACGCGGCGGTCAAAAAGCTCAATGCCGATATGTCGCTTAAGCCTGGCACCTACTCGTTTACCACGCTCATGGACGCGACCAAGGTTGTTCAGCAGCTCATGGAAGGCCCCAATGCGGGCTCCGATGCACTGACTCTCCCTGAGGGCCTGACGGTCGACCAGGTCGCCGATCGTGTGGCCGCGGCATACGACAGCATTTCTAAGGAAGATTTCCTTAACCAGGCCAAGGCGAGCAATTATGTGAATGATTACGCTTTCCTTAAAGACGCTGCAAACGATTCACTCGAGGGCTTCCTATTCCCCAAGACCTATTCGTTGGGTAAGGACCCTTCTGCCGATAATGTGATTCGCGCCATGCTTGACCAGTTCAACACCGAGTACAAGTCGCTTGACTTTGCGAGCTGCGAGGCCATGATCAAGGAGCGCTATGGCGTGGAGATGTCCGATTACGACATCGTTAACCTTGCCTCGATCGTCGAGCGCGAGGGCCTCAACGCCGATCAGCGCGCGCATGTGGCATCGGTTTTCTATAACCGTCTGGCGGGCAAGCTCGATGGCCTGCGTTACCTCAATAGCGATGCGACCATGATGTATGTCACCGGTGGCGAGGTTACCGCCGACGACCTGCAGAGCGATAGTCCGTATAACACCTATAAGCACGAGGGCCTACCGCCCACGCCCATCTGCTCTCCGTCGCTCGAGGCACTCAAGGCCACGCTTGAGCCGACCGACTCCGATGACCTGTATTTCTACATTACGCAGGACGAGGAGTACTTCTCGCAAACCTATGAAGAGCATCAACAGTCTTGGAATTAGCATGAGGATTTTTAGCCCCAAACGATACGTTGCCTCGGTCGATCGCATCGACCTTGATACCCTGTGGGCCGACGGCAAACGCGCCATTCTGCTCGATCGCGATAACACCCTGGTGCCGCGCGACACCGAGCAGGTTCCCGCCGCGGTTTCCGCTTGGCTCGACGCCGCCCGCGCCAAAGGCTTTAAGCTGTGCATGGTGTCCAACAACTGGCATCGGGATCAGGTCATGAGCTCTGCACGCGAGCTGGGACTCGAGGCCATCAGCCACGCCATGAAGCCGGCGCCGTTTGCCCTCAAGGCGGGTCTTAAGCGCCTCGGCGCCACGGCCGACGAGGCGGTGCTGATCGGTGATCAGCTCTACACTGACGTGTGGAGCGGCAATTTCGCCGGCGTCGATACCATACTGGTAAAGCCGCAGGCGACGCAGGACCTGTGGTATACGCAGATCTTCCGTATCTTTGAGCGCCGGGCCCTGCGCGACCTTCCCTGCGAGGAATAGGTTTCGCCATGTCTCAGCACATCAAACACGGCTGCGACCACATCTTCTTTATCGGCTTTTTGGGCGCGGGCAAATCGACGCTCGCGCGCAACGTCGGCATCATGTTCAAGCGGCGTTTTATCGATACCGACCGCCTGGTCGTGCGCCGTTGCGGTAAGTCGGTAACCGAGATTTTTGAGACCGAGGGCGAGGATCGTTTTCGCGAGCTCGAGACCTCGGCGCTCCGTTCGCTCCAAAGCGAGCGCAGCCTGTTGGTTTCGTGCGGGGGCGGTATCGTCGAAACGCCGGTGAATATTGAACTGATGCACGAAATGGGTACGTGCGTGTACCTCGAGGGCGACTTCGAGGATTCGATTCGACAGATTCGTCGGTCCGACACGCGCCCCGATTTCCGTTCGCCCGAGCATGCTGCGCGCCTGTTTGAGCATCGCCGTCCGCTGTATCGCCAGGCCGCCAACCTTACCCTTGATATTCGCAACAAGTCCTTCGAGGACGTTTCCTACCTTTGTGCCGAGATGCTTTTGGAGCGTGGGCTGCTATGATTCGCCGTCAACTGATCAATTTCCAAAACCGCAGCGTCGATGTCCGTGTCGGATTGGGCGCGTTCGATGAGTTGTCGCGCATGTTTGCCTCGGCCGTGGGCAAGCCTAAGCGCGCGATGGTGGTTTGGAACGACGCTATATCCGAGCGTTTTGGCGAGGTCGTCGAGCATGCGCTGGTCGACGCCGGTTTTGCCGTGTCGCTGCTCGTCCTTGAGGTTTCGCCTGCTGGTGCCACGCTGGCCGATGCCGATGCGATCTTTGGCGCCCTGTCTGCCAACGGCGTTACCTGCGACGATCTGGTTGTCGCCGTTGGCGATGCCGCAACCTGCTCGGTTGTTAGCTGGTGTGCCAACCAGTGGTGTGGCCGAACGGAGTGCGCGCTGCTGCCGACGACGTTCGACGCCATGCTCACGGTCGCGACGACCATGAAGCCGCTCGTCGCCTCGTCGGCGTATGCGCTTCCCGCTATCGCGTTCCGTCCCGAGCCGGGCTTGGTCGTGTGTGACCTCAACCTTGTTCGCGAGGCGGACCCCGAGAACCTCAAGCTCGGCTATGTGGTACTTGTTGGTACCATGCTTTCGAGCAGTAAGTCCCGCTGGAATCAGTTTACTGAGACCGTCCCCGAGATTCTTGCGGGTGAGGAGGTCGCGCTCGTTAATGCCGTTCAATGGTCTCAAACTGCCTGCAAGGACGTACTGATGGCCACGAACCCGAGCGCCCGCCATGCGCTCGATTTTGGCAAGACGGGGGAGCGTACCCTGCGCGCCTGCTTGGGCGATGCCGCTTCGCAGGTTCCTGCCTACCAGCTGTTGTCCGAGGGCATGCGCTTTGAGGCGCGCCTAGCACATGATGCCTGCGACTTCGATATCGATTACGTCTTTGAGGTCGATGACTGCCTGGAGGACTTTGGTATCGAGGAGCTTGCCTTCGACCTGGAGCCTGCCGCATATATCGAGGAGTTCCGCAGGCAGCAGTTCGCTCGCTCGAATCGCAGCATGCTGCCGCTGCCCGCAGCACTCGGTGCCATTCGCCTAACGAGCGTTGAGGACGAGGTTCTTGAGCGCCATGCTCACGCCTACTTGGCTTCTCGCAAAGAACTTCTCTAAGATTTATTGACATCCATCGTCTTTCGTATCATGTTGAGGGGCGGGTTTTCAATCGGTTGCGGATCGCATGCGATTCCGTCGTTCGGTTGAGACCCGTCCCGTCTATATAGAGACAACAAGAAAGGAATCTGCATGTCTGAGTTTGCTGCCGGTCCTGCCGGTCGTATCGAGCGTGTCCGTGCCCTGATGGCCGAGCGTGGCTACGACGCCATCGTGGTGCGCGACGAGGCCAACCTTCGTTGGCTTACGGGCGTGAAGGGCGTATTCGACTACACCTTCGAGTTCCCGCACGCTGCGTTTATTACGGCCGACCAGTGCCTGTTCCATACCGACTCGCGCTACCTCAACAGCTTTGAGGAGAACACGCCCGCCGGCAGCCCCTGGGTCTACGACATGGACGAGGGCACCATCCCCGGTTGGGTCGCCGGCAAAATCGCGGCCAACAAGTGCCGCGTCTGCGCTGTCGAGGACGACATGCAGATCAACTTCTACCAGGGTATTCAGCGCGGCCTGGAGGACCGCTCCGTTGCCTGCATGCTGCCACTGATGCATGACGACATCCGCAAGATGCGCGCCATCAAGGATGCCGAGGAGATCGAGCTCATGCGCCATGCACAGTCGATCACTGACGCCGCCTTCCAGCACATGCTCGGCTTTATTAAGCCCGGTATGACCGAGAAGCAGGTTCGCAACGAGCTCGAGAACTTTATGTTCGCCGATGGCGCTGACAGCCTTGCCTTCGGCTCCATCGTAGCGAGCGGTCCCAACACCGCCAACCCGCATGCCGTGCCGAGCGACCGCGTGATCGAGAAGGGCGACTTTGTCCTCATGGATTACGGCGCGGGCTACTGTGATTACCGCTCCGACATGACGCGCACCGTCGTGATGGGCGAGCCCACCCAGGAGCAGCTCGACCTGTACGCACTCGTGCGCCGCACGCACGAGGAGTGCGTCGCCGCCATCCATCCGGGCGTTGAGGGTAACGACATCTTCAAGCTTTCCAAGAAGATCATCGGCGATGCCGGCTATGGTGATTACTACAACCATGGTCTGGGCCACGGCGTGGGCATCGACATCCACGAGCTGCCCAACTTCAACCGCAGCAAGAACACCATCGAGATCGGCTCGGTTGTCACCATGGAGCCCGGCGTCTACCTGCCCGGCGTGGGCGGCGTGCGCCTTGAGGACTACGGCGTGGTCACCGAGAACGGCTACGAGCCCTTCACCAAGACCCCGCACGACCTGCACGTCATCGATTGCTAGCCCATTTCGATAGATTTTTGGGGCGGGGCGTCCGGATCGATTCGGACGCCCCGCGTTCTCTTTTTATGCGCTCGCTGCAGGCGCCGTCAGCAAGTGTATAATTTCGGTCGTATGTAATTTGGACGCTTGTGCGTTCTGCCCATAACAAGAAAGGTCGCTATGCCTACCATTTCTACCGCCGACTTCAAGAACGGCCTCGGTCTCCGCATCAAGGACAAGGTCTACACCATCGTCGAGTTCCAGCATGTCAAGCCGGGCAAGGGCGGCGCGTTTGTGCGCTACAAGACCCGCGACATCAAGAGCGGCCGTGTCGTCGAGAACACCTGCAACGCCGGCACCAAGTTCGAGAGCGTCATGCTCACCACCCGTGAGTTCCAGTACCTCTACAACGATGGCGCCGACTACATCTTCATGGACAACGAGTCCTATGAGCAGGTTCCCGTTCCCGAGGACATGGTGGGCGAGAACTCCAAGTGGCTGCGCGAGAACGACATCTGCCAGCTGCTCTTTGCCGACGATGAGCTCATGGGCGTGACCCCGCCGATGTTCATCGAGACCACCATCGTCCAGACCGACCCGGGCTTTAAGGGCGACACCGTCCAGGGTTCCACCAAGCCGGCCACGATCGACACCGGCGCTGTCATCCAGGTCCCCATGTACCTCAACGAGGGCGAGGTCATCAAGGTTGACACCCGCGACGGCAAGTTCGTCTCCCGCGTCTAGCAACCAACTCTTCTAGGAGGACTCATGCCCCAGGAAATCAAGATTGACGGCATCGGCATTTCGCCCGATGTTCTGACCGCCATCGTCTCGCGCGCCGTGTCCGATGTCGAGGGCATCGCCTCCGTTGGCGTCAAGGACCTTGCCACCAACCTTGTCTCCATGATGCTCTCGTCCAAGGCCCCGGCTTCTGAGCCGGCGGTCGAGGCCGAGGTCGTCGGCGACAAGCTCGCACTCACCGTGCGCGTCGTGGTGTTCTTTGGCTATCCGTTCAAGAAACTCGCCGAGGCCGTTCGCGCTGCCGTGGTCGCCGCCATCGATGCCCAGGTTGGCGTTGAGGTCGAGCGCGTTGACGTTTGCATCGACGGCCTCGTTTTCCCCAAGGAGTAACCTTTGAGCCTTAAGGTTTATCGCGGGCGTACGCTTGCCCGCAGTCAGGCGCTGCAGCTGCTGTTCCAGGCCGAGGCCACGGACAGCCCGCTCGAGCGCGTCCTCGAGGGCGATTTCCTGATCTCGAAGGGTCCCCTCGATCCCTATGCGCTGGAGCTGTGCCGAGGTGCCTACGAGCATATCGACCGCATCGACTGTGCTCTGCGCGCCGTTGCCAAGAACTGGGATCTTATGCGCATGCCCGGCGCCGACCGTAATCTGCTGCGTATCGCCGTTTACGAGATGCGTTTCCTCACCGACGAGGAGGTCTCGGACGCCATCGTGATCAACGAGGCCGTTGAGCTTGCCAAGGCCTATGGCACCGACCAGTCCGCGTCGTTCGTCAACGGCGTGCTGGGTAAGATCGCTCGCAGCGAGGAGCTGCCGGGCGAGGACCTATACCAGGAGCTGCTGGCCGAGGATCGCGCTCGCGAGGAGGCCCAGGCTGCCGAGGCTGCCGCTAAGGTTGCGGTTGCCCAAGCTGAGGCTGGTGCGCTGGCCGAGGATGCGGACGCTGCTGAGGCCGTCGAGGCCGACTCCGTCGAGGAGTAGTCATGCCAGAGGGTTCTGTCCGCAACTTTGATGAGATCTCGGACCGTTTGGATCAGATCATCGCTACCGTTCGCTCCAAGGATACCTCCTTGGAGCGTTCGCTCGATCTGTTTGACGAGGCGATTGAGCTGGGCTCCCGCGCGGTCGACATGGTCGATAAGTTTGAGCTGACGCCGCGTGAGGCCGACAAGCTCGAGCAGGAATACGATGAGGATGCGGCGAACGAATCCCAGGATAGCTAGGCCGCATCTCCGGATACGAATGGTTGATGGCATTCATGAAACGCGTGCGTCTTGATGACGAACTGATTTCACAGGGCATCTGCGCCGATCGCGCGGATGCCCTTCGCACTCTTATGGCTGGCTTGGTCTCGAGTGGCGGCGAGCGCTTGACTTCGCCGGGCCTTAAGGTGACCCCGGGCCTGCCGCTGCACGTGAAGGGACGCATTCCGTACGTTGGGCGCGGCGGCCTTAAGCTCGAAGGCGCGCTCGACGCGTTCGGGATTGATCCGACGGACCTTGCTTGCCTCGATGTGGGCTGCTCCACGGGCGGCTTCACCGATTGCCTGCTCAAGCGTGGTGCTGCGACCGTTGTCTCGGTCGACGTGGGCCGTGCCCAGTTCGACTGGTCGCTGCGCCAAGACGATCGTGTGACGCTCCACGAGCGCACGAATGTGACGCAGTTGCCCGAGCTCGGCTACGGCGGTGCTATCGATCTGGCCGTGTGCGATGTGTCGTTTACGAGTATCGCGAATATCATCGACGCCGTGCTGGCGTGCCTGAAGCCTTCGGGTTCGTTTTGCACGCTCGTAAAGCCGCAGTTTGAGGCTCCGGCGGCGCTGGTGGGCGAGGGCGGCATTGTGACCGATCCCGCCGTGCGCCGCGATACACTCGTTGCGGCAGTTGAACTCTTTGCCTCCAAGGGGCTGTTCCCGGTCGATGTGTGCGTGTCGCCCATTCATGGTGCCAAGGGAAACGTTGAGTTTTTCCTGTACGGCACTAGATTTGCCCCCGGTGAACGTGCCGACGATGAGCTGCAATCCCAGGTATCGGTTTTGAGCGAGAAAGCTGCAACGCTATGAAGGTCTTTCTGGTTCCCAATTACTACAAGCAAGAGGCGGTCGAGAGCGGCCTGATGCTCGAGCTTTGGCTGACGCGCCAGGGCTATGAGGTCGCATGGGCTGCCGACCAGCGATCGAAGATTCAAAGTACGCCTGATATTGACGGCTCCGATCTGGTCATTACGCTCGGCGGCGACGGCACGCTGCTGCGCGCTGCCCGCATCCTCAACCATCGCGAGATTCCTATCCTCGGTCTTTCCTATGGTCACCTGGGCTTTTTGACGGCAGCGAGCCCCGAGGAGCGCGACATTCTTAAGGTCGTGAGCGACGCCCTTTCCGGCGAGCTGCACGTGAGCCGTCGCGCCACCATCGCTGCGGATATCGTGTCCGTGCGCGAAGACGGTACGAAGGATGTCGTGCGCACCTTCGCCCTCAACGACATGGCGCTTACCCGCGGTCCGCTGTCCGATATGGTCGAGTTCGACATCACGGTGTCGGGCCACCATATCGATCGACTGCGTGGCGACGGCGTGGTCGTGTCCACGGCGACTGGTTCTACGGGTTACGCACTCAGTGCCGGTGGCCCCATCGTGAGCCCCGACTATACGGGCATGGTCTGCGTACCCATTGCGCCGCACACCATTCAGGCCCGTGCCTTCTTGACTTCGCCGAGTGATGTCGTCGAAATCTTTATGTCCGATGATCGTCCGAGCCTTCCGGCGATCGCTATCGATGGACAGTTTATTACCTGCGATGGCACCGTTGAGAGCGTGGCGGTGCGCCGCGGGCCCGGAGATGTGCTGCTGCTCGATTACGGCCCCGAGAGCTTCTATAACTCGGTGAGCCGCGTATTCTACGGAGTCCGTCATGATCGATGAGCTGCAGGTTTCTAATATTGCACTCATTCGCGAGGCGACGCTGGTACCGAGTGCCGGCCTGACTGTCCTGACTGGTGAGACCGGTGCTGGTAAGACCGCACTGCTCTCGGCACTCAAGCTCATTTTGGGCGAGCGCGCCGATTCGTCGACGGTTCGCGAGGGCGAGGCGCTTGCCAGCGTCGAGGCGCGTCTGTTTGACGGTCCGCACGACACGGAGGGCTTCACCGTGCAGCGCAGCCTTTCTGCCGAGGGCCGCAGCCGCGTAAAAATTGACGGTCGTATCGCCAGCGTGCGCGAGCTTTCGGAGCGCGTTGGCGTGATGATGGATCTTTGCGGCCAGCATGAACATCAGCGCCTGCTCGACCCGGCGCACCATGTTGCCATGGTCGATGCTTGGGCTGGGCGCGCGGCGCTTGAGGCGCTCGAGAAGTATCGTGCCTGCTTTAAGGCTTCGCGTGCTGCCGCCAAGGAGCTTCGCCGTGTGGAGGAAGCCTCACGTGCGCAGGGGAGTCGCGTCGAGGAAGCGCGTTTTGCCCTCGAGCGTATCGCCGAGGTCGACCCCAAGCCAGGCGAGTACGAGGAACTCGAGGAGCTGCTGCCGCGCTCGGAGCACGCTGAGGTCTTGGTGGCGACGGCCAACGAGGCCCATGCATCGCTTGCTGCCGAGGGGGGAGCGCTCGATGCCGTGAATGGCGCCGTGGCCGAGCTTTCACGCATGACGACCGTTGACCGCAAGCTCGGTGACATTGCCGATGCGCTTTCGGATGCCTGCATCTCGCTTGAGGATTGCGCCAACGAGCTGCGTGCCTATCGCGATGGCGTTGCGTTTGACCCTCGTGAGCTCGCTCGCATGCGCGAGCGGTATTCCGACCTCAAGGGCCTGCTGCGTCAGTGGGGTCCCACCATGGACGATGTCTTTGCCATGCGCGACCGCTCACGAGAGCTGCTGTCTCTAGTCGATGATGGTGATGAGCAGATCAAGAAGGCTCGCGAGGCACTCGGGTGCGCTGAACGCGATCTTTTTGCTGCTGCTAAGGCGCTTAAGCGCGCGCGGAACACCGCTGCCCCGCGCTTTTGTCACGAGGTTGGCCGTCAGATGGCGCGCCTGGAGATGGGCGGTGCCGAGCTGGTCTGGGAGTCGCGCGATCTTCCGCGTGCCGAATGGACGCCGGCGGGCCCTTCAAGCTACGAGCTGCTATATCGCAGCGGCGCTGGCTTGACACCTCGTCCCTTGCGCCGCATTGCGTCGGGCGGCGAGCTCAGCCGCGTCATGCTGGCAAGCAAGGTTGTCCTCGGTAACGCGGACGGTGTTGATACGTTGGTGTTTGACGAGGTCGATGCTGGTGTCGGTGGCTCCACGGCGCGTGCACTTGCGGGCGTGCTGACAGATCTCGCCGCTACGCATCAGGTGATTGTCGTAACCCACTTGGCGCAGGTCGCCGTCATGGCCGACAAGCATTACGTGGTCAGTAAAGAGCCCGGCGACTTTCCCCAAACGCATCTGGACGAGGTGACCGGCGATGCCCGTACCGCAGAGATCGCCCGTATGCTGAGCGGCGATCAATCGGAGGCAAGCCTAGCGCACGCCAGGCAGATGCTGGAAGAAGCGCGTGCTTAGGCCGTGCCGCCACATGCATGTCCGACCTGTCCGCCACGAAACCGGCCCATCTACTACGTTTAATAGGCCATCGGGAACCATGTCAAGAATTGCAAAAAGAAAACCGCAGGTAGAGCGCCTGCGGTTTTCTCTATTTTCGGTATGTGGTTGGGCCATACGGATAAAACGTAGTAGATAGGCCGGTTTCGTGGCGAGTGGCGTTTATCGGCTCCCTAAAATGTCTACTCTACGACCTTATCCGGCTGGATGAGCTCTTCGTAGTAGCTGATGTGCTCGCGCGCGTCCTCGATTTCGGGCAGCAGGAAGTTGTAGATGACCTCTATGATCATCGTGGCGCTCATCTTGGAGAACGCGAAGTCGCCCGTTGTCAGCAGTGCCTCGTGATTGACGGTATTAAAGGTGTAGTCGGCTAGGCGCGCAAGTGGAGACTTGCTGTCGCTGCTGATGACGACTACAGTGGCGCCGCAATCGCGAGCTGCTTTTGCCATGCGGTTCAGTCGACGCGACTTGCCAGAGTTCGAGATCAACACGATAACATCACCAGGGCGCAACGTGAGCGCGAAACCAATCGAGGTCTCGCTGATGGTGCTTGCCATGCAGCGAAGGCCCAGCTGCGAAAACTTAAATGTCGCATCGAGCGCGACCGCGTTCGTATTGCCCACGGCGGCGAACTCAATAACGCCGGCATTCTTAAGCGCGTGCACAACTGCGGCCAACGTGTCGTGATCAATGCCGTCGATGGTCGCATTAAGCTCACTCACCTTGGCGGCGAGGATATTTTTAAGGCTCTGCTCCATGTTGTCGAGCGAGACCTCGTCGGTCAGGCCCTCGTTGCGCTGACTCTCCAAGTCGCGAGCCAACGAAAACTGAAAGCTGCGGAAGCTGCCAAAGCCCAGCTTGCGGCAGAAGCGCGAAACCGTCGCCTCGGACGTGGCAGCGGCTCGTGAGAGCTGGGCGGCCGTCAGGCGCGGCGCCTCGGACTGGTGCTCCAATATATAGTCGACAATGCGCTGCTCGGAATCGCTGTACCCTTTGTGTGTGCTAATAAGGGAGAGCGCGCTCTTGCTGCTATCGGTCATGGATGGCTCCTGGTTGGCATTGAAAATCGGACTCGTTTTTCAATGCCATAGTATACGGGCATTTTCAATTACAAGATACACCTTGCCGTTTCAAGTGTTGATGGTAAACTTTCACTTACCGTTTACGGTTATGAAAGAACCTTTCACCGGAGAATTGCGCCTTATCTCTTCTCACGCGGACGGTAGGTTGGTATCTTTCAAGTGTGGAAAAACGCGCATTGAAGCGCGTTTAGGGGAGCGCCTGCGGGCGCAGTACTCAAGAAGGAGGGACACATGGCTAAGTTTGACATCATCGCCGCGACCGGTTGCCCGACCGGCATTGCGCACACCTTCATGGCGAAGGAGGCGCTGGAGAAGGCAGCTGCCGAGCGAGGTCTGACCATTAAGGTCGAGACTCATGGCCAGGTCGGTGTCGAGAACGAGCTCACCAAGAGCGAGATCGCCGGTGCCAAGGCCGTCGTCGTCGCAGCCGATAAGGATGTCCAGGCTGAGCGTTTCGCCGGTAAGCCCATGGTTTCCGTCGGTGTTTCCAAGGCCCTGTCCGTCGAGGCCGCCGGAAAGCTGATCGACCGCGCGCTCGCCGCCAAGGGCGACGACACGGTTGCCGCTGCCGCCGATGTCGAGGACGAGGTCGAGGAGAAGGAGTCCATCGGTCACGTCATCTACAAGCACCTCATGAACGGCGTCAGCCACATGCTGGTCTTCGTCGTTGCCGGTGGTGTTCTGACCGCCATTTCGTTCCTGTGGGGCATCACGTCCTTTGATTCGACGGCTGCCGACTACAACAGCTTTGCCGCGATGCTCAAGATTATCGGCGGTATCGCCATGAACCTCATGGTTCCGGTGCTCTCCGCCTACATCGCCGAGTCTATCGGCAAGCGCCCGGCGCTCGTCCCCGGTTTCGTCGCCGGTATGATTGCCATCCAGGGTCTGCCCGTTAACGCCGATACTGGCATGATCGACGCTGGAGGCTCGGGTGTGGGCTTTGGCTTCCTGGGCGGCATCGTCGGCGGCTTCCTCGCTGGCTATGTCATCCTGCTGCTCGAGAAGGTTTTCTCTAAAATTCCCGCGAGCCTTAATGGCCTGAAGGCAATCTTCCTTTATCCGCTGTGCTCTACCGCCATCGTCGGCCTAGTCATGCTCGGTATTTCCGGCCCCATGGCTGCCATTAACCAGGGCATGATGGATTTCCTGCAGAGCCTCGGTAACTCCGGTCCGGTGATCCTTGGCCTGGCCATCGGCTGCATGTGCGCATTTGACATGGGCGGCCCGGTCAACAAGGCTGCTTACGCTACTGGCACCTTCCTGCTCGGTACCGCTCTCGAAGCTGGCGTCGGCACCGAGACCTACAACTTCGGCACCAACTTCATGGCTGCCGTCTCCGCCGCTTGCATCGTTCCGCCGCTGATCACCACCTTCGCCGTCGTTGTCGGCAAGAAGTACTTCAGCCAGGAGGATCATGACGCCGGTATCGTCAACCTTATCCTTGGTTGCACCCACATCACCGAGGGCGCCATTCCGTTCATGACCAAGAACATCTGGCCCGTCATGCCCATCATGATGGTCGGTTCTTCCATCGCTTCCATCTTGACCATCTTCTTCAACGTTCACGATCCGGCGCCTCACGGCGGCTTCCTGGTCCTGCCCGTTGTCGAGAACGGCCCGCAGTGGGTCCTCGCGATCCTCATCGGCGCCGTGGTCGGTGGCATCCTGTTCGTGGCCTTCAAGAAGTACGACTTCGAGAAGAATCAGAAGGCCGCTCCTGTAGCCAAGCCGGTTGAGGCTTCCAAGGCCGCTGCCGTTGAGGCCCCTAAGGTCGAGGCTGCCGACTTCGTGAAGGTTGAGAATGTCTTTGTCGCCGAGGACTTCGCTTCTCGTGACGAGGCTCTGAGCTTCGTTTCCAACCAGGCTGTCAAGGCTGGTATCGCCAGCGACGCCGACGCCGTGATGAACGCCTTCCTGGCCCGCGAGGCCGAGGGCACCACGGGAATGATGGAGGGCTTCGCCATTCCGCATGCCAAGTCCGACGCCATTACCGAGGCTGCCGTCATCGTCGTTAAGGACGAGTCCGGCGTGACCGGTTGGGATACCATGGACGGCGCTCCCGTCAACGTGGCCATCGCTCTGCTCATCCCTGGTGCACAGGCTGGCACCACGCACCTCAAGATCCTGTCCAAGGTCGCCGAGGCGCTCATGGACGAGGACTTCCGTGCCACCGTCAAGGGTTCCACCGACGCCGCCGAGATCGCCAAGACGATCAACGCCCGCCTGGTCTAATTCCGCAGTACGCGAATAACATCGCCCCCTGTAACAAAGGCGAGGACTCCCTACGGGTCCTCGCCTTTTTTCATGCCACCCGGCACTTAGGGACGTCCTTTTCCTGCCGGCACCCCGGGCCACTCCTTAGTCCCCAACAGGGCATTAATAGCCCTCATCGACTGAATCACCCACGCCAACAATAATTCAGCCAGAATTCCTTTCGCACGATATTGCTCTGGACCATCCGAGTTTCCGCAACTCGCCTGCCGGGCGGGGCGGTTAAGTTTGTCGTGAGTTCCGCACGCAAAGGAAAGCACTTAATGTGCTTTCCGTCTTGCGCAGGACTGTAGAGCAGCAAACTTAACCGCCCCGCCCGGCAGGCGAGCGGACAGCGAACGACATCTGTCCAACAATTCGTGCGAAACACAATGAAAAACCGTTTGATGTGAGTTAATATAAACAACGTCGTGAATCTGACTCCTGCCACATGCATGACAGGGGTTAAACACAAAAAAGGAGTCAACTATGGTTTCTGAGAAGGCTACCCTCGTTAATCCTCAGGGTCTGCACATGCGTCCGGCTGGTCTGTTCGCCTCCACCATGGGCAAGTACGCCTGTGACGTGACGGTCGTCACCCCCGAGAAGGAGGTCAACGGCAAGTCCCCGATGGCCCTCATGGCTGCTGGTATCCCCTGCGGCACCGAGGTCGAGGTCAAGTGCGACGGCGCCGACGAGGCCGAGGCTCTGGCTGCTGCCATCGAGCTCATCAAGAGCGGTCTTGGCGAGTAGAACTCAAACGGGTCGCATGTTGAACAACTAAGTTCATATTTGGGGGCGCAGTGACCTGTCTTAAGGTAGCTGCGCTCTTTTGTCATGGATATGGCAAAACGCTTTATCACATGACACGGAGAGAGGAATGGGAATGTATCAGGGAGTCAACGCTTCCGAGGGCATCGGTATCGGCACCGTCATGGTCGCCGTCGATCCCGACTTGACGTTTGAGCCGCACGAGGTTGCTGATTCGGCAGCAGAGAAGGAGCGCTATCAGACCGCTCTTTCGGTCTTCTGCGAGAAGACCCAGGCTCAGGCCGACCACATGAAGGAGACGGTGGGCGAGGCCGAGGCCGAGATCATGAGCGGACACATTGTCCTGGCTCAGGATCCGGGCATGACCGACGCCATCAACGCCGCCATTGATGGCGGCACCTGCGCCGAGCAGGCGCTCATGGACACCTCGACCATGTTCGAGAACATGTTCCTGTCCATGGACGATGAGATGTTCCGTCTGCGCGCGGCCGACATCGCCGACATCCGCACCGGTATTCTGGCCGAGCTGCTGGGCAAGGAGGTCGTCGACCTTTCCGTCCTGCCCGAGAACACCGTCGTTGTCGTGCACGACCTCACGCCGTCCATGACCGCCACGATCGATAAGGCCCACGTTGCCGGTATCGTCACCGAGACTGGTGGCCGCACGTCGCACTCCGCAATCATTGCGCGCGCCCTCGAGATCCCGGCTGTCCTTTCGGTTTCCAACAGCTGCACCGCACTGCGCAACGGCATGACCGTTGTCGTCGACGGTGGCAAGGGTATCGTCGAGGCCGATCCCGATGAGGAGACGCTCGCCGCTTACACTGCCAAGGCCGAGGCTTTCGCTGCCGAGAAGGCGGCTCTCGAGGCCTTCCGCGGCAAGCCGTCCGTGACTGCCGACGGCATCAAGAAGATTATTGCCTGCAACATCGGCAACCCCGATGACGTGCCCAACGCGCTCGATCACGATGCCGAGGCTATCGGCCTGTTCCGTTCCGAGTTCCTGTTCATGGATTCTGCTGAGCTTCCTTCCGAGGAGGAGCAGTTCAACGCCTACCGTAAGGTCGCCAGCGCGCTCAAGGGCGCTCCGGTCATCATCCGCACGCTCGATGTGGGTGGCGACAAGGAGATTCCGTACCTGCACATGGTCAAGGAAGAGAACCCCTTCATGGGCTTCCGCGCCGTGCGTTACTGCCTGGCCAACCCCGACCAGTACAAGGTCCAGCTCCGCGCCCTGCTGCGCGCCAGCGCCTTCGGTGACGTCAAGATTATGATCCCGCTCGTCACCTGCGTCGAGGAAGTCTTGGCTGTCAAGGAGCTCGTCGAGCAGTGCAAGACCGAGCTGACCGAAGAGGGTCGCAAGTTCAACGAGAACATCGAGGTCGGCATCATGGTCGAGACGCCTGCAGCCTCGCTGCTCGCTGACCGCCTGGCCGAGGTCGCCGACTTCTTCTCCATCGGCACCAACGACCTGATCGGCTACACCATGTGCGCCGACCGTGGCAACGACACCATCTCCAACTTGTACCAGGTTTACTATCCCGCCGTGCTCCGCTCGCTCAAGAACATCATCGAGAGCGGCGTGAAGGCCGGCATCATGGTCGGCATGTGCGGCGAGGCCGCTGCCGATCCGTTGCTCGAGCCGCTGCTGATCAGCTGGGGCCTGGAGGAGTTCTCGATGAGCGCTCCGTCGATCCTGCGCGCCCGCAAGACCATCAGCCAGTGGACCAAGGCCGAGTGTGACGAGCTCGCCGAGAAGGCGCTCGCCTGCAACACCGCCGCCGAGGTCAAGGCACTGCTCGAGTCCGCAGCTCGCTAATTTGGTATCAGAGGTAACCGCGTGGTTGGAATGGGCCGGCCACGCGGCCCTCACATATACAGGGGGTACTGTAAATGTTCTACACGCTAACCGCTAACCCGGCTGTCGACATGACGGTTTCGAGCTCTCCGCTCGAGCCCGACGAGAACGTCCGCACCGGCTCGGCCAGCTACACGGCCAACGGCAAGGGCCTCGACGTGTCCTTCGCCTTTAAGAAGATGGGCGTCGATACCGTCGCGCTCGGCTTCTTCGCCGGCTTCACGGGCAAGTTTATCGTCGAGGAGGTCATGAACCTGGGTTGCCTCTGCCGCCCGGTCTGGACCGACGGTATCACGCGCATCAACACCTACGTCAACGATGGCCAGCACGAGTACGGCATCCTGAACCCCGGTGCTCCGATCACGCCGCAGCATCAGGAGGAGCTCTACAACATCCTGGACACCGCGGGCGACCTTGAGTGCCTGATCGTCTCCGGCTCCGTGCCTCCCAAAGCTACGCCCGACTTCCTGGCTCAGGTCATGGAGCACGCTCAGGCCCGTGGCGCCGACGTCGTCCTGGACCTGTCCTCCGACAAGCTCAAGGAGCTCGCTCACAAGAAGCCGCTGCTCATCAAGCCGAACCATCACGAGATGAAGGCTATCTTCGGTGTGCCGGTCGACACCGACGACGAGGTCCGCGTTGCCATGAAGCTGGCTCACGAGGCCGGCGTCCAGAACGTGCTGCTCACCCGTGGTAGCCGCGGTGACGCTTACTTCTCCAACGGCGAGGACATCTGGTATGCCAAGCGTGAGTTCAACATCAAGCTGGTCTCTTCCGTCTGCGCCGGCGACTGCACCCTCGCTGCGTTCCTGCACAAGTGGTACAGGGATCGCGACAACGTCGAGGAGGCCATGAAGCTCGCTATGGCCACCGGCGCCAACGTTGCCGAGTCCGTCGGCATTGGCGACTTCGGTCACGTTGACGAGTACAGCAAGCGTGTTGCTGTTCGCAAGCTCGATCGTCAGTAATCGAAACGCGACATATTCGCGCGCATGCGGCGCCCCGGTTTCGGCCGGGGCGCCTTTTTTGTTCTGTCATGGGGGAGACATGTTCTGCCGTACTTCATCGCTTGGTTGATTTTCAATCTCAACGCAACAGCCTGAACGGGTCC
>NZ_QRLS01000019.1:0-36096 GCF_003472325.1 Collinsella sp. AM12-1 | reverse complement strand
CTATTTGCTCAATGTGTTCGGCTGAGATCGGAAATCAACCAGGTCGTGCCGTGCTGTCTACTTTTTACGGTGCAAGAAGCGCGCGATATCTTCTTCGGTGGGGCTTTTGATGTCAAAGCGCAGCGAGAGCCAGCGCAGACCCATGGTCACGACAACGCATACGACCAGCGCGGCGACATTGCTCATGATGCCGCTCATAACGAGACACACATAGCTTGTCGATCCGGCGATGGCGGCGATGGCATAAAAGTTAGTACGTTGGAAAATGCCCGGAACCACGCCCATAAAGCCGTCGCGCAACATGCCGCCGCCCACCGCGGTGAAAAAGCCCATCATGATGCACACCGCCGGCGCAAAGCCGTAGACCAGCGCCTTGTCTGCTCCAGTGGCGGCGTAGATGCCGACCGAGATGATGTCGAGCAGGGGAATGAGTTTTTCGGGTTTGTCGACGATTGCCGGGAAAATATAGATGATGGCTGCCGTGGCAATGGAAAGTGGCAGCGCCATCGGCTGGTTGAGGATGTAGACGTTGCCCACCTGCAGCGTCATATCGCGCAAAAGACCGCCGCCCAGACCGCAGACCACCGCGAGCGCGACCGCGCCCACCAGGTCGAGCTTGTGCTCGCGCGCAACCAGCACACCCGAGATCGATGCAGCGACAACAGCGAACATCTCGAGCCAAAACGGAATGGCGACCATGGCATCCGATGCATGTGAGGTAATGGTCATAGCGGCGACGACGGGCAAGATGGGGTCCTTTGGATTACGGATTTGGACAATGCCCGTACATAGTACATGTTCGGTGCCGATTGCGACCCTATTGCTCGGTAAACGGTCGGGACTGGATGCGGGCGTGGCGTTACTGGAATGCCAGGGATCCAAAACATGTACGTCACCCTCCAAAAACGACATTTTTCGACATCTTTGGAGGCTGACGTACATGTTTGGATTGAGCTCACAGCATGAGTGAGTTGATTTACTCACATCCGGTATATTTCCCCACTTCAACGGACATAAGAGTTGGATACCGGCTCAGAGCGAGAGGCCCTCAATGGATACCCCTGTTCTCATTTCGCATAAAACCGCATGGCTTGTCCATCATGCACCCCAGAATTTGGTTCAGTCTCTTGCGCGGCACGACTACCAGATAGGCGCACAAGGCATCTCCACCCAGCAACGTGTTGCGCGCATACAACAGGCCCTTACCGACTGCGGCATTCCGTCCGATATGCTTAAGACTATCGATATCGCGGTTGTATTCGAATTTGAGCGAATTCGTACCAAAGGCGTCGTTTGCCACATTCTTGGACAAAATCTTCCCTACGAGCATATTAACGAGTTGACGCCCGGAATCTTCATCACCGACGAAGCCTTCACCTTCGTGCTCGCTGCCGAGTGGATGGATAGGATCGAATATCTCGAATATGGCTATGAAGTTTGCGGCGATTATCGCATGAGGCTCAATCCCGCCGACCCTTATACCGAGCAACCAGCCACCACCTCCAAGGATGAAATAACCGAACTGCTCGATCGGCACCCCGGCAAACCCGGTGCCACACGTGCACGGCTCGCGCTCAGGCACATCTACGATCACTCGGCCTCGCCTATGGAGACCGCTTCGGCAATCGCCCTCTCGCTCCCAACAAGCGAAGGCGGCGTTGGCATTAGAGGTATCGAACTCAACAAACCGCTCGAGATCCCTCAACGTCTCTGGCATTGCGCCAAAGCTCGAACACTCAAAATCGACGCGCTCGTGACCCATAAGCGCAGGGAGCTCGGTATCGAATATAAGGGCGGTTTTCACGATGAGCTCGAGCGCAAAGGAGCAGATGCGGAGCGAGAGGCCGTTCTCTCCCAAATGGGATATCGAATCGTTACGCTCACTTCGGCTCAGTTCGGCAGCCAGCTCGCCTTTCACCGCGCCATGAACAACATTCGCGAAGCACTCGGCATGCCTCGCTGTACCGACACCGGGTACCAGAGAAAACAAAACGAACTACGCAAGGCACTTATCCGCAACTGGAAAAGCATGCGAGACGAGGAGGCGCCTTTCGAATAGTGCCGCTCCCGTGAGCTCAATCCAAACGTGTACGTCAGCCTCCAAAGATGTCGAAAAATGTCGGTTTTGGAGGCTGACGTACATGTTTGGGGAAGCGTGGGATCGAGACGTATTTCGATAACAAAAAAGCTCCCATTCTTGGGAGCTTTCTCAATCTAAATGGCGGAGGAGGAGGGATTCGAACCCTCGTGACCTTATACAGGCCAAACGGTTTTCGAGACCGCCGCATTCAACCACTCTGCCACCCCTCCGCGTGGGGTAAAAACAAAGCAGGCTCGAAGGCCTGCTTTGGAATTAACTGGCGGAGAGTCAGGGATTTGAACCCTGGAGACGCTTTTGACGCCTACACGATTTCCAATCGTGCTCCTTCGGCCACTCGGACAACTCTCCGTTAAATGCGAAAGTCAGTATACACGAGGAATCGCAAAGTGCAAACAGAAAAGTTGGCATTTTTTAAAACGCTCGGCCGCGCTTGGCGTTGCAGTGGGGTTTGAGGTGCCAAAAAACGGCTTCCGACCAGCGTGGTTGATCAACTCAATTGTTCAAAAGGGGTATTCATGAGCGACTTGGCAATGAATTTAAAAATCTTTGGTTGGTGCTGTGCGCCACTGGTATGCATTTTGCGACCACAGCCTTGTACCCGTTGACCTGCGGCTTGGCTCAGCTTGTCCCCACGGCGCCGTATCTTGTCTATAGTTCCGTCAAGCTCTTGGTCAGCATTTGGTTGGAATACGCGAGATGGGCCGTGCGAGTATGGGCATATGTGGAGGTCATGAGGTTGTAGCTGCATATTATTGCGGCCTGGGAGGTTGAAAGATATTATTACCAAGTCTTTTCCTGCTTCAGGCGCACCTTCACGACCTGAAGCCACATTTGCCCAGAGGAGGTGACAATATGAAGGCTTATGAACTGCTGTTCTTTGTTGACCCGTCGCTCGACCCCGAGACTCGTCTCGCTGTTATGAAGCGTATCGATACCACGATCGCTGAGGGCGCTGGCAAGGTCGACTCCGTTGACGAGTGGGGCAAGCGCAAGCTCGCCTACGAGATCAACGACCTCACCGATGGTGACTACACCCTCATCAACTTCCACGCAGATCCTACCCAGATCGCCGAGCTTGATCGCGTCCTGCGCATCACCGACGCTGTGGTCCGCCACATGATCGTCCGTCGCGACGACCAGGAGTAAGACTGTCGTTTTGGACTGGGCTTGTGCCCCAAGAGGAAGTAGTGAGTTATGAGCATCAATCGAGTGAACATCACCGGTAACCTCACCCGCGATCCCGAGCTGCGCGCCACCGCCGGCGGAACCCAGGTTCTGTCCTTTGGCGTCGCCGTCAACGATCGTCGCCGTAACGCGCAGACTGGCGAGTGGGAGGACTATCCCAACTTTGTCGACTGCACAATGTTCGGCACCCGCGCCGAGGCCGTGAGCCGTTTCCTGGCAAAGGGAAACAAGGTCGCGATCGAGGGCAAGCTGCGCTACAGCTCTTGGGAGCGCGACGGTCAGCGCCGGAGCAAGCTTGAGGTCATCGTCGATGAGATCGAGTTTATGAGCTCCCGTGGCGGCCAGGGTGGCTACGATCAGGGCGGTTACGCCCCCGCAGCTCCCGCGCCCGCAGCACGTCCTGCCGCACCGGTGGCTACGCCGCCCGCGGTCGACGTCTACGATGAGGACATCCCGTTCTAAGGGTTGTTCACCTATTTTTGAGTGAGAGGCGGCTTCGGTTCGCCGAAGTTGCCAAATGAAAGGTATTTTGACATGGCTAATGATTTTTCTGCACGTCAGCCGCGTCGTAAGTACTGCCAGTTCTGCAAGGAGAACACTGAGTTCATCGACTATAAGGACACTCAGCTTCTCCGTAAGTACATGACCGATCGTGGCAAGATCAAGCCCCGTCGCGTCACTGGCGCTTGCACGCAGCATCAGCATGACATCGCCAACGCCATCAAGCGCGCCCGCGAGATGGCTCTCCTGCCGTACACCGTCCCCGTGGTTTCCTCTCGTGGCAACCGCGACCGCGGCTAAGAAGGGAGACGCATCATGAAGGTTATTCTTCTCGATGAGATCAAGGGCAAGGGCGGCGAGGGTGACGTCGTAGAGGTCGCTCAGGGTTACGCTGAGAACTTCCTGTTCCCCAAGAAGCTCGCTGTTGCCGCCACCAAGGGCAACCTCAAGCAGCTCGACGAGCGTCGCAACAACATCGCCAAGCGCGAGGCCGTCCGTCTGGCTACCGCCAACGAGACCAAGGCTGCCCTCGAGGGCAAGCAGGTCACCGTTGACGTCAAGGTCGGCGACGAGGGCATCCTCTTTGGCTCTGTTACCGCCGCTATGATCGCTGACGCCATCAAGGCTCAGCTCGGTATGGACATCGACCGCAAGCGCGTCGAGCTCGGTAAGCCCATCAAGGTTGCCGGTGCCCACACCGTTGCCATCTCGCTGTACCGCGAGATCAAGGCCGAGGTTGTCGTTCTCGTCGGCGTTACCGCCGAGGAGCTCGCTGCCGAGGCTGAGGTCGAGGAGGCCGCTGAGGTCGCCGAGGCCGAGACCGCCGAGGTCGAGACTGAGGCTGCTGCCGAGTAGCATTTGCTGCAACGCAACAATCTTGTTCTAAGAAGGGCGCTCTGGGAGACCAGGGCGCCCTTTTGTTTTCTACGCTCGGCGAGCGCCATGGCAGGCGTTGTGGTGAAGTCCCAAATGCGGGACCGTTCATCCGTTTGGTTCGGTGATGATTGCCGGCGCGCGGCGCGTTTTGGGACCGTGGCTGATACTATGGATGCTCGCAAGCGATATGAATGAGGATGCTCATGGCATATGACGATAGGGAGACCGGGCTGACGGTTGAGGACCGCGGCTCAAAGTTGGGTCTTCCCCAAAACCAAGATGCAGAGGCCAATGTACTGGCCGCTATGCTGCTATCGCCCGAGGTGGTCGAGGAGGCCCAGGTCGAGCTGCAGCCCGATGACTTCTACCGGCCCATTCATAAGACCATCTATACCGCGATGGTCGATATGTACAACAGCCGCATTCCCATCGACTCCATCTCGCTGATCGATTACCTGCGAAGCATCAACAAGCTCGATGCCGTGGGCGGCGAAGCGTACATTTTGGAGTTGATGGGTCAGACCCTGTCGCTCGTCAACTGGCAGCACCATGCCGCCATCGTTCGCCGCGATTCGATGCTGCGTGAGCTGATCGGCGCCACCAACGAAATCAACGCGCTGGCATATAACGCCCCCACCGACACCAAAGAGGTCGTGGAGCTGGCCGAGAGCAAGCTGCTCAAGGTCACGGCGCGCGAGGTCAAGTCGAGCTACAAGACGCTGACCGAGTTTATGGTCGAGGCCTATAACGAGGCCGAGGAAGTGTGCCAGGCAGGCGGCCAGGCTGCGGGCGTGCCCACGGGCTTCCCGTCGCTCGACCGCATGCTCATGGGTTTTCGCGAGGGCCAGCTCATCATTATCGGCGCCCGTCCTGCTGTAGGTAAGACGTCGTTCGCCTTGAACCTGGCGCTCAATGCTGCCGCCGCTGGTTATACCGTCGGTTTCTTCTCGCTGGAGATGTCGGGCAAGGAAATTGCCCAGCGTCTGATTTGTGCCTATGCCATGATCTCGATCAGCGACTTCCGTACGGGTCGCATTAGCCCCGAGCAGTGGGCCAATATCAACGAGGCCACGCAGACCTTGTCCAAGCTCGATATTCTGATCGACGATACGCCCGGCACCACGGTGACCGAGATCCGCGCCAAGAGCCGCCGCATGCTCCACAACAAGGAGAAGGCCATCATCATCCTGGACTACCTGCAGCTGGTGAGTCCTCCGCCGGGACGCCGCTCCGAGAGCCGCACCGTCGAGGTTTCGGAGATGTCGCGTGGTCTGAAGATCATGGCCAAGGAGCTCAAGATCCCGCTCATCGCGCTGTCACAGCTCTCGCGTCAGGTCGAATCCCGTACCGGCAAGCGCCCACAGCTTTCCGACCTTCGTGAATCGGGCTCCATCGAGCAAGACGCCGATATCGTTATGTTCTTGGACCGCTCCGCCGACGAGGCCGAGGCCTCGCGCGACGATCGACCCGACGAGGGCGTTACGCGTATCGTCGTGGCCAAGAACCGTTCGGGCCCGATCGGCGACGTCGACCTGATGTTCCTACCGGCATCCACCAAGTTCTATGAGCTTGATGGGGCACATGCCGAGGAGTAGGACAGGCGCCCGTTGCACGGGTATACTGGGAATGTTTTGTGCTTCTGCGTGCCGGCGTGGCGCGTAGACAGTCCATGAATGTAAGGAGTAAACATGCCGTCAACCGTTTTGGTCGGTGCCCAGTGGGGCGATGAGGGCAAGGGTAAGATTTGCGACCTGGTCGCCGGCGACTTCGATGCCGTCGTGCGCTACTCGGGCGGCAACAACGCCGGTCACACCATCGTCGTCAACGGCAAGAAGTACGGCCTGCACCAGGTGCCTTCCGGCATCATGTATTCCGACCACGTGTCGGTGATCGGTAACGGCTGCGTCGTCAACCCCAAGGTTGTCCTTGAGGAGATTGACATGTTCGAGGCCGACGGCATCACCACCAAGAACCTCAAGATTAGCGGCAACGCGCATGTCATCATGCCGTACCACATCGATCTGGATGGCGCCTTTGAGCAGAAGCTCGGCAAGAAGAACATCGGTACCACCAAGCGCGGTATCGGTCCGTGCTATCAGGACAAGATGGCCCGCATTGGTCTGCGCATGCAGGACATGCTGGACGAGACGCTGTTCCGCGACAAGCTGGAGACCGCTCTCGCCCGCGTGAACCCCGAGCTCGAGCTCATCTACAACCTGCCCACCTACACCGTGGACCAGATTTGCGACGAGTACCTGCCGATGGCCGAGCGCCTGCGTCCCTACATCACCGAGACGAGCCTGCTGCTCAACAACATGATCGATGAGGGCAAGAACCTGCTGTTTGAGGGCGCCCAGGCCACGCTGCTCGACATCGACCACGGCACCTATCCGTACGTGACGTCTTCCAACTGCACCGCCGGCGGCGCCATCACCGGCTCCGGCGTGGGCATGAAGAACGTCGACCGCGTGCTGGGCGTCCTGAAGGCCTACATCACCCGCGTCGGTTCGGGCCCCATGCCCACCGAGCTTTCCTATGAGTCCGAGGCCGGCCACACGCTGACCGAGGAGGGCTATGAGTACGGCGTGACCACCGGTCGCCGTCGTCGTTGCGGCTGGTTTGACGGCCCTATCGCCAACTATGCCTCGCGCGTCAACGGCCTCACCGACATCGCCGTGACCAAGCTCGACGTGCTTTCGGCCTTCGACACCATCAAGGTGTGCGTGGCCTACGACGTCGATGGCGAGCGCTACACGAGCGTGCCCGAGCACCAGGTGCGTTTTGAGCATGCCAAGCCCATCTACGAGGAGCTCCCTGGCTGGAAGTGCGACATCACCGGCTGCCGCAGCTTTGACGAGCTGCCGCAGGAGGCCCAGGACTACGTGGCGTTTATCGAGGATCTGGCACACACCCGCGTGACGTTTATCGGCGTCGGCGCCGGTCGTGAGCAGATCATCAACCGATTCTGGAAGTAATCGGTTCATACGGTTATTGCGATATACCCCTTCGCAGCCCGGACGGGCGGCCGAGGGGTATATTTGCTTGTAATGGGCCCGCATGGTTGGCGGGCCGTTCATTCATAGAGGAGGCACCCTTGAAGGCGGACACTCAAACCATCGACATCCTGTTGTTGGGCAGCGGCGGCCGCGAGCACGCTCTGGCGGCCAAGCTCGCAGCATCACCGCGCGCCGGCAAGCTCTACATTGCGCCGGGCAACGGCGGTACCGCGAGCTGCGGCGAGAACGTTGTTCTCGACGATTGCGATCCTGCGGCCGTGGCGGCGTTTGCCCAGAGCCACGGATGCGGACTCGTGGTAATTGGCCCCGAGGCTCCGCTCGTGGCGGGCGTGGCCGACGCCGTGCGCGCGGCGGGTATTCCCTGCTTTGGCCCGGGTGCCGAGGGCGCTCAGATGGAGGGCTCCAAGCTGTTCTCCAAGCAGCTCATGGAGCGTGCGGGTATTCCGACGGCAGTCTACGGCTCATTTACCGACGAGGCTTCGGCGCTCGCCTACGTGCGCGAGCAGGGTGCCCCGCTGGTCGTGAAGGCCGACGGCCTTGCCGCGGGCAAGGGCGTTATCGTGGCGACCGAACTTGAGCAGGCCGAGGAGGCCGTGCGCGAGTGCTTTGGCGGCACCTTTGGCGATGCCGGCAACACCGTGGTCATCGAGGAGATGCTGACCGGTCCCGAGTGCTCGCTGCTTGCCTTTACCGACGGCAAGACCGTGCGCCCCATGGCCACCTCGCAGGACCACAAGCGCGCGCTCGAGGGCGACAAGGGCCCCAACACCGGTGGCATGGGCGTCTACAGCCCGGTGCCCATCGTGACCGACGAGGAGCACGCCACGATGGTGAAGGTCATGGAGCAGACCGTGGCCGAGCTTGCTGCCGAGGGCATCGACTACCGCGGCTGCCTGTATGGCGGCTTTATGCTCACCCCCGCCGGCCCCAAGGTGCTGGAGTTCAACGCCCGCTTTGGCGACCCCGAGACGCAGGTCGTGCTGCCGCGCCTTAAGAATGACCTGGTCGAGGTCATGCTGGCTTGTGCCAACTGCGAGCTCGATCAGATTGAGCTCGACTGGCGTGACGAGTGGGCCGTGGCCGTTGTCCTGACGAGCGCGGGCTACCCCGGCAGCTACGAGAAGGGCAAGGTCATCACCGGTATTGAGGATGCCGAGGCCATGGAGAACGTGACTGTGTACCACGCGGGCACTGCCGTGGTGGACAGCCAGCTCGTGACCAATGGTGGCCGCGTGCTTGCCGTGACCGCTCTGGGCGACACGTTCGAGAACGCTCGCAACCTTGCCTACGAGGCCTGCGAGAAGATTGATTTTGAGGGTAAGACCCTGCGTCACGACATCGGCTTGCGCGCGCTGCGCGGCCGCGACGCCTGGGATGCCTAAAATCCGAGAGGAATGAGACGGATGGACGAGAAGAACGAAGAGCTCGTGGACGCGCAGATCGTCGAGGAGGACAGCCGCATGTATGGGCACGCCGAGGGCGAGCCTGGTGGCGAGGTCGCTGACGAGCCGGCGCTGGTGCTGGGCGACGACGACCCGCACGATGCCGAGCTGCACGAGAAGATTCTTTCGGAGGAGTGCGCCTGGAAGGGCAAGATCCTCGACGTCCACCGTCTTGAGGTTGAGCTGCCCAACGGTCGCCGCAGCGCCCGCGATATCGTTCGCCATCCGGGTGCGGCGGCCGTTGTGGCACTGACCGAGAGCGGCAAGATCGTACTGGTGCGTCAGTACCGCACCGCCATCGACCGCGTGACGGTCGAGATTCCCGCCGGCAAGCTCGACCCGGGCGAGGACCCGCTCGATTGCGCCAAGCGCGAACTGCATGAGGAGACGGGCTTTAGGGCCGGTCGTATTCGCTTTTTGACGTCGATTGTCACGTCATGCGGTTTTTGCGATGAGATCATCCACATCTACTTGGCTACCAAGCTCGAGTTTGATGCGCCCAACCCCGATGATGACGAGTTTGTCAACGTGGACCTGGTGCCGCTGCACGAGCTGATCGACGCCGTGCTCGACGGCAAGATCGAAGACGCCAAGACCGTTGTAGGCGCGCTTGCCTGCGACAGCATCGCACACAGGCTGGGCGGAGCGGAGATTTAACGAGCGGGAATGATCCCGCAGGTTTGTGTAAGTCAGCGAAAGTGCTCCATTTGAGACAAGGTGGCCTAAAAGAGGAGGGAAGCGTATGGATATACGCGACCGACGATTGAAGGCCAGATTGTCCAAATGGAGCACTTGCAGCGTCGAGATGAAACGCGGTTTGGTAAAACCGCGTAAGGTGATTATGCTGAAGCGTTTTCTGTCTTATTACAAGCCCCAGATGGGGCTTTTTGTTGCTGATACTGTTTGCGCTCTGGTGCTTGCCGCCATTGACCTGGCGTTCCCCATTATCCTGCGCAATTTGACCGGTGGGCTGTTTACTCAGGGTCAGGCTGCCATTATGCAGGCGCTCGGCATGATCGCGGTGGGCTTGGTGTTGATGTATGCCGTCCGCTGCGCCTGCCGCTACTTTGTGAGCTATTGGGGTCACGTGATGGGCGCGCGCATGGAGTCCAAGATGCGCGAGGACCTGTTTGACCAGTATGAGCGCTTCAGCTTTGCGTACTTCGACCGCAACAGCTCGGGCGACATGATGAGCCGCGTGGTCAACGACCTGTTCGATATCTGCGAGGCGGCGCATCACGTGCCCGAGTGGATCATCATCTGCGGCATCGAGATTATCGGCTCGTTTGTGATCCTCTTTACCATCGCCCCGGTGCTGGCGCTCGCCATGGCCGTGGTGACGGCGGCGTTTGCGGCCATCATGTTTTGGCAGAACATGCGCATGCGCGATGTCTTTAGCGACAACCGCAAAAAGATCAGCGGCATCAATGCGCAGCTGCAGGATTCGCTGGCGGGCATGCGCGTGGTCAAGAGCTTTGCCAATGAGGAGACCGAACGCTTCAAGTTCCGCGCCTCAAACAATCGCTATCTTTCGTCCAAGGAGAACATGTATCACGCCATGGGCGTCTATACCGCGACGTATGGCCTGCTTTCGGGTGTGCTCTATGTGATCGTGGTGCTGCTGGGCGGCTGGCTGGTCGCCCAGGGGCAGCTGCAGGCGGTCGATATGGCGACCTTTGCACTCTATATTTCGCTGTTCTGCACGCCGCTCGAGACACTCGTCAATTCGGCCGAAACGTATCAGAAGGCTATCGCCGGCTTTAAGCGTATGGACGAGGTGCTCTCGACCGCGCCGGATATCCAGGACAAGCCGGGCGCTACGGATCTGCAGGTGACTGCCGGCGCCGTGGAGTATCACGACGTGTGCTTTAACTACGAGGATGTTGAGCTGGGCGAGGGCGATGCCGACGAGCGTCCCGTTATCGACCATATGGACCTGTCCATCAAGCCCGGGCAGACCATCGCTTTGGTTGGCCCTTCGGGCGGTGGCAAGTCCACGACCTGTTCGCTGCTGCCGCGCTTTTATGACGTGGCCGCCGGATCCATTAGCATCGACGGCCAGGACGTGCGCGATGTGACGCAGCAGAGCCTGCGTCGCGCCATCGGCCTGGTGCAGCAGGATGTCTATCTGTTTGACGGCACGATTGGCGAGAACATCGCCTACGGCAAGCCGGGCGCTACGGCAGGAGAGATCGCCGAGGCCGCCCGTCGCGCCAACATCGATGCCTTTATCGAGTCGCTTCCACAGGGCTATGACACGGTCGTGGGCGAGCGCGGCAGCCGTCTTTCGGGCGGACAGAAACAGCGCGTTGCCATCGCGCGCGTGTTTCTCAAGAATCCCAAAATCTTGATCTTGGACGAGGCGACGAGTGCTTTGGATAACGAGAGCGAGGAGGCGGTCCAGGAGTCGCTCGAAGAGCTGGCACGCGGCCGTACCACAATCATCATCGCCCACCGTCTCTCGACCATTAAACACGCCGATGAGATTGCGACCGTTGAGCATGGTCGCGTTGTGGAGCGTGGCACGCACGAGGAGCTTCTCGCCCGTGGCGGCACCTATGCCCGTTACTATCGAATGCAGTTCGAAGGTGCGCGTGCGCACGAGCTCGACTGATTGATATGACAGGAAGGTTATGGCTGACAAGAACCCTTTGACTCCGGAAGAAGTGACGGAGTTATTCTCCGAAATCGATGCATCCGGTGTCTTGGATCCCACGCTTGCCAAAAAGCGAACCGAGCGCATGCGTGAGAAGGAGGCTGCGGCCAAGCGCGGTGACAAAGCGGCGCTAGCGCAGCTGCGCAGCGAGGACCGCGCGAGCCAGGCAAAACATATCGACCCGCTGTCCGAGGACGATCCTTCGGGCTCGCAGGTGAGCCATACCATTACGAAGACTGCCATGGCCGTGGTTATCGGCATCTTGGTGCTGATCGTGGGCATGCAGATTGGCTACGGCGTGATGCGTCGTCTGAACACCGCCAACCTGTCCGAGAGCGTTTCGGTCGATACCGTTTCGACGGCGCTGAAGGGCGGCCTCGAGTGGGGCAACGGCTTTACGCAGTTCCCGCTCGACTTTACCGTCGATGAAGCCGATGAGCGTACGGGCACGGTCGAGGTGACGGTGTTGGACACATCGTCTGCCAACGAGCTCGAGCTGCTGTCCAACGGGCAGATTCAGGCCGCGGCGCTTGCGACCAACGCGTTGCTCAACGATAAGATTGATCGCGTGGTGTATAACGTTCACGCCTATATCGACGAGGATAGCAATACTCAGCACGATTCCTTCTTTGGCATGTTTCCCGCCCAGGGCCACCAGAGCGCCATCCTGACGTTCGTGTGGACCAAGAGCTCATCCAACGCTACGAGTATCGACTGGAAGATGCGCATCGTGAGTATGGATGACACTATCGCCGAGCGCATTCAGAAGCAGGTGAACTCGGTGTCGTCGTTGATTGAGGACCCGGTGGTGAGCCAGACCAAGATTGACGAGGAAAAGGCCGAACGTGACCTGGAGCATCGTCTGCATGGCCGCGAGATTTTCCGCGGCGGCAAGCCCGATCGCACACCGTCCGAACTGCTGGGACAGGACAAGAAAAAGTAAGACGCCATCATCCCGCGTGAGCCACAAGCCCCGCGGGATGATTTTTCTGGGACGGGGATTAAAAATCATTATGCATAGAAAGTCATAATTATCATTTCGTAAACATTTCGATGAAATTAACGCCATGAGGCATGCTTGCGGTTACAATACCGCGAGGCCTAACTACACACCTTTAAGCCGGTCCTGTGAGACCGGGAAGGAGAATTATGGCGAACAACCATACCGCGGGCGCTGCCGCCCGCACCTTCGCGCCCAGCGAGCTTTGCCAGCGTATGCTGGCCAAAACCAGCAAGGGCACCTGCGGTCCCTGCATCCTGTATCTTGAGGATGGGACCATTTTTTATGGACGTGCATGCGGCGCCGAGGGCACCGCGACCGGCGAAGTCTGCTTCAACACCTCGCTCGAGGGCTACTTTGAGGTCATGACCGACCCGAGTTATGCCGGCCAAATCGTAACCACGACCTATCCGCAGATCGGCAACTACGGTATCGACGAGACCGACGTCCAGTCGGCCTTCCCCGGCGACGCCGTGCGCCCTGCGAGCGCTCCGGCTATGCGCGGCATGATCGTTCGCGACATGTGCGCCACGCCTTCTAACTGGCGTTCGGCCGTCAGCGTGCCGGAGTATCTGCGCGCCCACGGCATCGTCGCTATCGAGGGTGTCGACACCCGCGCCCTGGTGCGCCATCTACGCGACAATGGTTCCAAGATGGGCATTATTTCGACTGAGATCTTCGACGTCGACGAGCTTGCCGAGCGTCTGGCCGCAGCGCCCACGCTGGTAGGCGAGAACCTGGTCAAGACCGTAAGTTGCCCTGAACCCCACGTCTTTGTCGCGAGCGATCTGCCTGCCACGCATGACTTTGCGCTGGCTCCCGCTGCTCCCGCCCGCCACAACGTGGTCGCGTACGACTGCGGTGTGAAGCGCGGCATTCTGGAGGGGCTGGTTCGCGCCGGCTGCGACCTTACCGTCGTGCCGTGGGACACGCCCGCGAGTGAGGTGCTCGACATGAATCCCGACGGCGTCTTTTTGTCCAACGGCCCCGGCGACCCCGATGCCGTGGTGGAGACCTACGAGCAGGTGCAGCAGCTGATCGGCAAGGTGCCGGTCTTTGGTATTTGTCTTGGTCACCAGATGATCAGCCTGGCCTGCGGCGCCCAGATGGAAAAGCTTAAGTTCGGTCACCGCGGTGGCAACCAGCCGGTCATGAACCTGGTGAGCCGTCGCGTGGAGATCACCGCGCAAAACCATGGCTTTGGCCTGCTGTTTCCCAGCTTGGGCAAGCTTGTCCCCGAGCTTTCCGGCGGCGAGACCGAGCATGCGGCCGATGGAGATCTGCGCGTCTGGGTGCGCCGCGGAATCGCGCCGGTCGTGATGAACGAGCGCTTCGGCCGCATTCGCCTAACACATGTGAACCTCAACGACGGCACCGCCGAGGGCATCCAGCTGCTCGACGCCCCGTGCTTCTCGGTCCAGTACCACCCCGAGGCCTCGCCTGGCCCCACCGATGCCCACTATCTCTTTACCGCCTTTACGCGACTCATGGACGGCGAGGAGAACTACCTGGACATCGACACCGCGAAGGACCGCCTGGCTGGCTGGAATTTCGCCGAGACCGCCGCGACCGAGACCGAGGAGAACTAACATGCCGAAACGTACTGACATCAAGCGTATCCTCGTTATTGGTTCGGGCCCCATCGTTATCGGTCAGGCATGTGAGTTCGACTACTCCGGCGCCCAGGCCTGCAAGGTGCTCAAGGAGGATGGTTTTGAGGTCATCCTGGTCAACTCCAACCCGGCGACCATCATGACCGACCCGGGTCTTGCCGACCGCACCTATGTCGAGCCCATCACCGCCGAATTTATCGAGCGCGTAATCAAGAAAGAGCGCCCGGACGCGCTGCTGCCCACGCTGGGCGGCCAGACCGGTCTGAACGCCGCCGTCGAGCTGGCAAAGGACGGCACGCTCGACAAGTATGGCGTCGAGATGATCGGCTGCGACCTTGCCGCTATCGAGCGCGGCGAGGATCGCAAGCTCTTTAACGAGGCCATGGCCGAGATTGGTCTGGAGGTCGCGCGCTCGGGCTATGCCTACAGCGTGGCCGACGCCGAGGCTATCGCCGAGCGCGTGGGCTATCCCTGCGTACTGCGCCCGAGCTTTACCCTCGGCGGCGCCGGCGGCGGCATCGCTCACACTCACGAGGAGCTCGTCTCCATCGTGAGCCAGGGCCTGGAGCTCTCGCCCGCCCACGAGGTGCTGGTCGAGGAGTCCATCGAGGGCTGGAAAGAGTACGAGATGGAGGTTATGCGTGACCACGCCGGCAACGGCATCATCGTGTGCTCCATCGAGAACCTCGACCCCATGGGCGTGCATACCGGCGACTCCATCACCGTGGCGCCGGCGCAGACGCTCTCCGACCTTGAGTATCAGCGCATGCGCGTGGCCTCGCTCGCCATTCTTGAGAAGATCGGCGTCGAGACCGGTGGCTCCAACGTGCAGTTTGCCGTGAACCCCAACACCGGCCGCCTGATCGTCATCGAGATGAACCCGCGCGTGAGCCGCTCGTCCGCCCTCGCTTCCAAGGCCACGGGTTTCCCCATCGCTAAGGCCGCCGCGCGCCTGGCCGTGGGCTACACACTCGACGAGATCGTCAACGACATTACCAAGGCAACGCCTGCCTGCTTTGAGCCCACGATTGACTATTGCGTGGTCAAGGTGCCGCGCTTTGCCTTCGAGAAGTTCAAGGGTACCGACCCCACGCTCACCACGCGCATGAAGGCCGTGGGCGAGATTATGGCGATCGGCCGCACCTTTGAGGAGGCCTTCGGCAAGGCCATGCGTTCGCTGGAGGACGGGCATCAGGGCATCTGCGCCGGTGGCAAGGAGGGCGCTGACAAACTGAGCGATGATGAACTCGCCCAGGCCGTGGGCACCCCGACTGAGCACCGCATCTTCTTTGTGGTCGAGGCCCTGCGCCGCGGCTGGGATGTTGCGCGCATCCACGCCATTTGCGGTATCGATCCGTGGTATCTCAATCGCATCAACGATATGGTGCAGGTCCAGGAGAGCATCCGCGGCCTGCGTGTGGAGGATATCGACGCCGACGCGATGCGCCTGCTCAAGCAGTATGGCACGAGCGACGCCGAGATCGCCGCGCTGACCGGCTCGGACGAGCGCTTTGTGCGCGCCTACCGCAAGGGCTTGGGCGTGGTCCCCAGCATGAAGACGGTCGATACCTGCGCTGCGGAGTTCTCGAGCGCCACGGAGTACCACTACAAGACGTACGAGAACATCTACCGCACAAGCCCGGATGCCAAGAAGTGCGTGGCTCCCGACGAGACCACGCCGGCGGGCAAGCCCAAGGCGATGATCCTGGGCGCCGGCCCCAACCGCATTGGCCAGGGTATCGAGTTCGATTACTGCTGCGTGCACGCGAGCTACGCGCTGGCGGCCCGCGGCTTTGAGACCATCATGGTCAACTGCAATCCCGAGACCGTCTCGACCGACTATGACACGTCCGACCGCCTGTACTTTGAGCCGCTCACCTACGAGGACGTCATGGACGTCATCGATGTTGAGCGCCCCGACGGCGTCGTGGTGACGCTCGGCGGCCAGACCCCGCTTAAGCTGGCGCGCATGCTCGAGGAGAGCGGCGTGAACATCATGGGTACTAAGCCCGACGCCATCGACTTTGCCGAGGACCGCGAGCGCTTTGCCGCCCTGCTCGACAAGCTGGGCATTATGTATCCGCCGGCGGGCCAGGCAACCTCGTTTGAGGAGGCCGAGGCCGTGGCCGCGCACATCGGCTACCCGCTGCTGGTGCGTCCGAGCTACGTGCTGGGCGGCCGCGGCATGATGATCGCCTACGATGCCGAGCATCTGCGCGATTACATGGCCGAGGCCGCGCGCATTAGCCCCGACTACCCGGTGTATCTGGACCGCTTCCTGGAGGGTGCAATCGAGTCGGACGTCGACGCCCTGTGCGACGGCGAGGAGGTCTACATCGGCGGTATCCTGGAGCATATCGAGGAGGCTGGTATCCACTCCGGCGACTCCGCGACCTGCATTCCGCCGTTTAGCTTTAGCGAGAGCCTGCAGGCAAAGCTTCGCGAGACCACGCGCCGCATCGCGATGGCGCTGGGCGTGCGCGGCCTGGTCAACGTGCAGTACGCCATTAAGGGCGAGACCGTCTACGTGATCGAGGCAAACCCGCGCGCGAGCCGCACTGTGCCGTTTATCTCCAAGGCCACCGGCGTGCCGCTGGCCAAGTGCGCGGCGCGCATCATGGCGGGCGATTCCATCGCGAGCCTGGGCCTGCCGAGCGACGAGCGTCAGCTGGACTGGTTCTGCATGAAGGAAGCCGTTATGCCCTGGGGCCGTTTCCCGGGAGCCGACGTTATCCTGGGACCCGAGATGAAGTCGACGGGCGAGGTCATGGGTATCGCCAAGAGCTATCCCGAGGCATACGCCAAGACGCAGCTGGCGATTGACTACAAGCTGCCCGACCCGAGCGCCGGCAAGGTGTTCATTAGCGTGTGCGACCGCGACAAGCGTCATATCCTTTCGGTTGCGCGCATCCTTCGCTACCTGGGCTTTGATATCTGCTCCACCGAGGGTACGGCGCGCGTGCTGCGCGGCGGCAACGTGACTTGCGAGGTCGTGGAGAAGATTAGCGGCCCGCACGACGGCGAGCGTCCCAACATCGGTGACCTCATCGCCGATGGCAAGATTGCGGTAATCATCAACACGCCGTACGGCCCGGGTTCGCGTGGCGACGGCTACCTGCTACGTACCGAGGCCGTGCGCCGCGGCGTGACCTGCGTGACGGCGATGTCTGCGGCCAACACGTACGTGAGTGCCATCGAGGCCGTGCGCGAGGACCAGCAGGGTCACGGCAGCGCCAACGACATGGGCATGGACGTCATCGCCCTGCAGGACCTGCCGCAGCACACGGTGTAGTTGACCTGGCCGGCCGGGGCGGGAGGGGCCGAGATTTCCCCCTTTCGCTCCGGCTGCAAGCAGAGTCGCTCAGGAGGAAACTCGGCCCCTCCCGCCCCGGCCTACGGTGACTCGGTTGCACCGTGTGCTGCCGAAGGGGCTTTGCGCGATGACTAGGGCTGAAAAAGAAAGTGAGTGTGGGCCCTGCCGTTCGTTCGAGCGGCAGGGCCCACTCTTTGTATGGAGGCCTTTTTACTGTTAGTCGAGGACGCCTCTGGACAGTTAGTTCAAATTCGTGTTTTCTAGAGAGTAGGAGAAGGTCGATTTGGACTCATTCAGCCTATTTTTGGCAATCTGAATCGATAAAGACGCTCTGTCAAGCTGGGAACGGCCCAATACTGGGTCCGCGCCGGCTTCCAAGCGGCAGTTTCGTGCCCAAGGCCACGGCCAAATTATACGTATCTGAACTAACTGCCCATCACTCTCCGCCAACCTTTTTATCCAAACCAAATCAGCCAACGTACGTCATGGCAATCTCCGGTAGGTCGCAGGGCGGCGGTCGAGCTTTTCTCTCGGGAAACTTCGCGAAGCCCAGTTCCCGAGGGAAAGGTATGGTCTGTGTAATACCAGATAAACAGTACATTTTTGCTAGATTGGTATTTGACTGAAGAACCAATTGGTATGGCTTATTAAGCCCACCTTGCCGCTGACGCTCATTTTACTGCCGCTGGTGGACTTCCGAACTTGGTTGCGCAAGTGCTCCCATATATTGATATGACCTAGTAGGTGGCTATCTGGTTACTACCAGTTGGCCCCTTGGTAACGGGTGGCCCCATTGTGCGGAATGTACCGAACATCCCCGTTTGATACGTTTTCCCATGCTGCCGGGGGGGCGTCCTCGGCACCTCAGCATCTCGGAAGAAAGGAGACCAGGTGCGCAGGAATTCCATTTTTACGAAACGGTGGGTGAAGGGAAGCGCGGTCCTCGTTGCCACTGCAGCGACGCTCGTGTTTGCCAATCCCCAGCAGGCGATTGCCACGCCACTCAAGGGCGTCGACTCGGCGACCGTGTCCCAGTCTGCCTCGAATGTCGTCGACATCGATTTCGCTGACGGCATCAAGGGCCGTATTACGTTCCTCGAGGACGGTATTTTCCGTTATAACGTCGACCCCAAGGGTGAGTTTTCCGAGTACGCCACGCCGCGCAGTAAGTCCCACACGGCTAAGATCCAGGCTCAGCCCGATACCTCGGACACCTACAGCAAGCCGAGTGCGACGGTTGCCGACAAGGGCGACACTATCGAGATCACCGGCGGAAAGGCGACCGTGATCCTGGACAAGGCGACTGGCAAGATGGGTATCAAGTCAGGCGACCGTGTCGTGGTTTCCGAGTCCGCGTCCCTCGACCTTGATAAGAAGGGTACCGTCCAGACGCTCGCCAAGGAGAAGTCCGAGAACTTCTTTGGCGGCGGCACCCAGAACGGACGCTTCCTGCACACCAACCAGACCATCGCCATCTCCAACACGAACAACTGGACCGATGGCGGCGTTGCCTCGCCCAACCCGTTTTATTGGACGAGTGACGGCTACGGCGTGCTCCGAAACACGTTTGCAGAGGGTTCCTACGACTTCGGTTCCACGGACTCATCGACGGTCACGACTTTGCACAGCGAGAATGAGTTTGATGCCTACTACTTCGTGGCGACCAACGAGGGAGCTTCGAACGTGGCAACTGAGATGCTGCAGGACTACTACAAGGTGACCGGTAACCCGGTACTGCTGCCCGAGTACGGGTTCTACCTTGGTCATCTTAATGCCTATAACCGTGATGGCTGGTCAACGACCTCGGGTCAAAAGAAGTGGGAGACCAAGGGCAGCAAGTCCTCGAGCGAGAAGGGCGACGTTAAGTACGAGTCTGGCATGTCGACGGGCTACAAGCTCGACGGCACACTTGCGGCCGAGACGCTCAACGGTGAGGGCCCTACGGTTGATACCGAGAACATGAAAGCGACCGATTTCGACCGCCAGTTCTCTGCTCGGCAGGTTATCGATGACTACGAGGACAGCGACATGCCGCTCGGCTGGTTCCTGCCGAACGACGGCTACGGCGCCGGCTATGGCCAGAACGGTTACTACAAGACCGGCGGCGTCAACTCCGACGGAGCGAGCTCGGCCGACCGTCTTAACGCTGTGCGTGCCAACGTCGACAACCTTAAGAAGTTCACCGAGTATGCCAACTCAAAGGGTGTGAGCACGGGCTTGTGGACCCAGTCCAACCTTGAGCCCGACAGCAACCCTGAGACCCCGTGGCATCTGCTTCGCGACTTCGACGCCGAGGTCAAGACGGGAGGCATCACTACCCTTAAGACCGACGTTGCCTGGGTTGGATCTGGCTACTCCTTTGGTCTTAATGGCATCAAGACAGCTTATGACACGGTGACGACCGGCGCTAACAAGCGCCCCAACATCATCACGCTCGATGGTTGGGCCGGCACGCAGCGCTTTGGTGGCATTTGGACCGGCGACCAGTATGGCGGTAACTGGGAGTACATTCGCTTCCATATCCCCACGTATATCGGTCAGAGTCTTTCGGGCAACCCCAACATCGGCTCCGACATGGACGGCATCTTTGGCGGCGACCCCATCATCTCTGCGCGTGACTACCAGTGGAAGACGTTCACGCCCTCTATGCTCGACATGGACGGTTGGGGCACCTACCGTAAATCGCCCATGACGCACGGCGATCCCTACACAGGCATCTCGCGCTTCTATCTCAAGCTCAAGGCGCAGCTCATGCCCTATATCTACACGAGCGCGGCCTCGGCGGCCAACATCGACACGGGTAACGGCGATGCCGGCCTGCCCATGATCCGCGCCATGCTGCTTTCTGACAACTCCGAGTACGCCGCAAGCACTTCGACGCAGTACCAGTATATGTTCGGTGAGAACTTCCTAGTGGCACCGGTGTATCAGGATACCCAGGCAGATGAGAACGGCAACGACATTCGCAATGGGATCTACCTCCCCAACTACGGCACCGACGAGAATCCCACCATCTGGATCGATTACTTCTCGGGTAAGCAGTATCGCGGCGGCCAGGTTCTCAACAACTACGAGGCTCCGCTTTGGAAGCTGCCGCTGTTTGTGAAGGCCAACGCTATCGTGCCGATGTACGCCGAGAACAACAACCCCGAGGCAGTGAGCGACACCAACACCAAGGGTACCGACCGCAGTCAGCGTATCGTCGAGTTCTTCGCCACCGAGGGCGACGGCACCTTTACGCAGTACGAGGACGACGGCTCCTCCATCGAAAACAACACGACTGAGGACGATTCCTACGGCACGATCGACAATATCTCCTACGGTGAGCATGTGAGCACCGTCTACAGCTCCAAGGCCGCAGGCGGCACCGCGACCTTTACCGCCGAGGCCTCGCAGGGCGGCTACAACGGCTACGACTCCAACCGCACCACGACCTTCGTGGCCAATGTGTCCGCCAAGCCCACGAGCGTCGTCGCCAAGAACGGCGGATCCGCACTCAACGTGGTTGAGGTCAACTCGCAGGAGACCTTTGACGCCGCGACCCCCGAGGCCGGCCAGGCGGTCTACTTCTACAGCGAGACCCCCAACCTCAACCACTACGGCAGCGATGCGGACGGCACCGAGGCCGAGCAGGGCGAGAGCTTCAACAACACCAAGATCACCACGAACCCCAAGGTCTACGTCAAGTTCGCGAAGACCGATGTTGCTGCAGCGGCGCAGACGCTTGAGCTGGGCGGTTTCGTGAACGCCGACGCAACGCTCACAGCCGATCGCCTCAACGAGAACCTCTCCGCACCCACGAACCTTGCTGCCCCCGAGGACGTCACGACCCCAACGAGCATCAAGCTCACCTGGGGAAAGGTCGAAGGTGCTACCTCCTACGACCTTAAGGTCGACGGCACTGTGTTTGCCGTGGGTGATGCGGCCGAGTTCACGCACACCGACCTCGCCTACAATAGCAAGCACACCTACCAGATTCGTTCGCGCAACGCCGAGGGTTACTCCGCCTGGAGCGATGTGCTCGAGGCGAACTCCGCACTCGATCCGTGGCGGAACGTCCCCGACGCCGAGCAAATCACCTGGGAGGGCTCACTTTACGGCAGCCATAAGGCCGAGCTCGCCTTCGACCATGAGTTCCAGTCGGGCGACGGCGGTTTCCACTCCGGTGGCAACGATCTGGGCAAGGCGCTTACCGTTGACTATGGACGCGCTTACAAGCTCGATAAGCTCGAGTACTATCCGCGCGATGACGCCGGCAACGGCACTGTGACCAAGATGCGTGTTGAGACGAGTCTCGATGGCGTCCACTGGACGAGCCAGGAGGTCGATTGGGCACGTTCCGCTGATTGTAAGACGGTAGCGTTTGACGGCACCGTGGCCGCCCGTTACGTGCGCATGACACCGCTCGCCTCGGTCGGCAATTTCTTCTCCGCGTCCGAGATTGCCATCTACAAGACCGACGGCACGGATGGCTTCGCCGTGGGCTCCAACCTCAACAAGGCCACGATCTCCGACGGAGACTACTCCAACATGAAGAACTACCTGGGCCTCGAGAATCGCGAGCCCGATACCCCGACGTTCGGTTCGCAGATCCGCGACCACTTCGCCGACCTCAACGATAACGGCGTTTACGACGTCTACGATTACTCGTTCACCATGGCGGGTCTTGACGGTGGCACTAAACAAAAGGGCAAGGTCGCAGGTTCGCTCGCGGCGATACCGAGCAAGACCGAGGTCGAGGCTGGTGATGAGATCACCGTTGATGTCTATGCGGCCGACGCCAAGAACGTCAACGCCCTGGGCGCTCTCGTCAACTTCAAGAGCGACCAGTTCGAGTTTGTGTCCGAGAGCATCGCGCAGGACGGCTCGACTGCCGGCATGGAGAACCTGTCTCGCGAGAAGGTCCAGTTCGCGGACAGAACGCAGACTATCAATCTCGCCTTTGCCAACCGCGGCGATGGCAAGCTCTACAACGGTACCGGCGCGGTGGCGAGTTTCAAGCTCAAGGCCAAGACCGCCGGCAAGGTCGAACTGCCCTCGACATCTTGGCTCATCGGTCCGGCATGCGACGCGCTTGAGTTTGCGAGCGACGGCACGGTGACGATGCCGGATGTTCCTCAGCCAACGGTCGCCGAGTACGGTCAGGATGCCTTCAACATCACGATGACCAACGATGAGCTCACGACCGACGACGGGACCAACGTCGAGAAACTTATCCAGCAGAAGAGCTATAACGCGCTGTTCGATAATAACGAGGGCGACAACGGCTTTGAGTTCCTATGGGACTGGAGCGGCAACTGGGACAGCGAGGGTAAGCTTCCGAGTTACGTGAAGCTTCCCACCACGATGACATTCGCATTTAAGACGCCGTCGAAACTCGATAGTGTCAAGGTCGTTAACCGCAACGGTGGCAACGGAACCGTGCAGAAGATCAAGGCTGTCGTGACGTTCGAGGATGGCTCGACCCAAGAGTTCGCGGGCGGGGAGTACGATTCCTTCCGGGCTCGCTACGCCTTTGGCCTCTCTGCCGAGAACAAGGGCAAGAAGGCGACCAAGGTCGAGGTCACGCCGCTTGAGGCATCGGGTGACCAGATGCTCACACTGCGTGAGGTCAACTTCAACTACACGCAGGGTGTCGAGGCCATCGAGGGTGTCGAGCTAGGCAAGAACCAGACCGAGTTCTTTGAAGGCGACGTTACGCTCGTCGACGCCAAGGCCACGCCTGAGAGCGCCGGCTACCCCTATGTGACGGTCGAGAGCTCCGACCCCTCCGTGGTAAGCGTCTCCGCTGTTCAGGCTGGCGATAGCGTGAGCTACTACCTGCGTGCCAACAAGGCCGGCAAGGCAAAGATCACGGTGGCGTCGGTACTCGACCCCTCCAAGACCGCATCCTATGAGGTCGAGGTCAAGGCTGGTGTCGATACCTCTGCGCTCGTGGCAGCGCTTTCCAAGGCCATGGGCTACAGCGAGTCCGTCTACACTAAGGATTCCTATGCAGCTCTCACCACTGCGGTCGAGGCGGCTCGGAAGCTCCTCGACGGCGGCCAAGGCAGCTATAGCAAGAAGGATGTCGCAGACGCCACAGCCAAGATCGAGAAGGCAATCGACGGCCTCAAGATGCGCCCTGTCGATGAGAAGATTCTCATCAACACGCCCGAGAACCGCAAGAACGTCAAGGTGGCCGGCTTCTCGAGTGAGGCCGACTACGAGGGCAGCAACGCCGTCAACGCTCTCGACGGCGACGAGCGGACGCTTTGGCACAGCGACTGGGCCCATGGGACCGGTATGCCCCAGTATCTGAGTGTCGACCTGGGCCGCGACTACGATCTCACCGACGTTACATTCCTGCCGCGCCAGGACGGCGGCACTAACGGCGATATCTTCGAGGCCGAGATACTGGTCTCCGACACTGCCGACGGTTATGAGATGGGCACCGCCGTATCGATGGGTACGTTTGCCTTCGACAACGACGGCCACGTACTCACCGACCGTGGCGACTGGAAACAGATGAGCTTTGGCGCCGCGCGCGGTCGCTACGTGACCGTCAAGGTGATTCACGCCGGCGGTGGCGACGTCGATGCCTACTGCAGCGTGGCGGAGCTCAAGTTCTACGGTACGGCCGTTCCCGATCCGGTGTCGAAGGATGATCTCGCTACCGCGATCGAAAAGGTTGATGCCGAGGTTGCTGCCGGCGACCTCAAGGCCGGTGACTACACCGAGGCCTCCTGGACGGCGCTCGAGAACGCCCTGGCGAGCGCCCGCGCCATCTTGAGCGACGAGAACGCCACGCAGGACGAGGTCGACCAGGCGCTCAGGGCGCTCGAGAGCGCCCGCGGCGCGCTCGAGAAGACCCCGGTGGCCCCGGTCGAGAATCCGACTAAGAAGCAGCTCAAGGCCCTGGTCAAGCAGGCGAAGGAGACTGACACCAGGGGCAAGACGGCCGAGTCTGTCAAGGCCCTGACGGATGCCATTACCTACGCCGAGGACGTCTTGGGTGATGAGAATGCTTCCGACACCCAGCTCCAGGCGGCCTATGACCAGCTCAAGCTGGCTATTGAGAGCCTCAAGGATGCCGATTCCGGCAATCAGGGCGGCTCGGGCAACCAGGGTTCCGGCAATGGCTCGAACGGCGGCAACCAGGCGGGCAAGCCCGCAGGCGACAAGGCCCAGGGCAGCAAGAAGAACGGTTCGGCGATTCCCAATACCGGAGACCAGACGGCGGCGACCGTCGCGACCGTCGGTGGTCTTGGCGCCATCATCGCCGCGATCGGCGCTCTCTTCCATCGTCGCAGCAAGGCTAAGTAGCCCCAGCAACAGCTAAGCAAGCGTGCCCGCCGTCCCACCCAAGGACGGTGGGCACGCTTTTTGAATGTGGGCGGAAAGCTCCGACCCTTCGGCCTTAATCTCGCAAAGCGTTCCGTCTCCCGCCGAACACATCAGCATCGGCAGCTATACTACTCTCAGTAGTTAAGGGTCGCGGATTCGCCGCGTCACCGCTCTCAACAGGAGGTCTTTGTTTATGGCAGATCAGAAGCCGGTTGTCGGGATCATCATGGGCTCCAAGTCCGATCTGGGCGTTATGGAGGGTTGCACCGCCGAGCTCGAGGCACTGGGCGTGCCCTATGAGCTCGTGATTGCAAGTGCGCACCGCACGCCGGCGAAGGTCCATGAGTGGGCCTCGACTGCTGCCGATCGCGGTATCAAAGTGATCATCGCTGCCGCCGGCAAGGCCGCTCACCTAGGCGGTGTCGTGGCTGCGTTTACACCGCTGCCGGTCATCGGCGTGCCTATGAAGACGAGCGATCTGGGTGGTATGGACTCGCTGCTGTCGATGGTGCAGATGCCTTCGGGCGTGCCCGTTGCCTGTGTGGCCATCAACGGTGCCAAGAATGCTGCCATTTACGCCACGCAGATTCTGGGCGCATGCGACCCCGAGTACCGCAAGGTTATCGAGAAGATGAAGCAGGAGATGGCTGACGCCTAAGCGCTCTGCCAGTCCATTTGCAGCATAAGGAGAGCCATGTCCGACTATCAGGGAAAGCGTTTTTCGGCTTCTCAGATTCTCGATTCAGCCAAGTCGGGAGCAGCCCGTGCGGCACAGCAGGGTCGGACATCCTCTCCTCAGCAGCCGCGCGCGCCGCGCCCCGTGACGCCGGCGAAGCATCGCCGTCAGGATGCACCTGCTGCTTATCGTCCTTCGTCATACAGTACGGCCAAGAAGTCACCTCGCTCTTCGACGCATACCGCGCCATCGAGCTATACCGAGCCGCCGCGCAAAAAGCGCCGCTCCGTTGTCCCCATCTTGCTCATCATTATTGGCATCGGCCTCATCGTTGCTGCGGCCGCTATCTTTATTAATGCCCAGATTGGCTACAAGCAGGCGAGCGAGTCGTATCAAAAGATCGAAAAACAATATGTGAGCGACAAGGACGCCAGCGGCGTGCCGATTATCGACTTTGATGCGCTTGCTCAGACGAACCCCGAGATTGTGGGTTGGATTTACGCACCGGGAACCAACATCAACTATCCCGTAGTGCAGACCAACAACAACTCCAAATACCTCAACACGCTGTTTGACGGTACATCTAACGCGTCCGGTGCCATTTTCTTGGATAGCGATGACACCGCGCCGGGAATGGTTGACCAGCAGACCACGATCTACGGCCACCATATGAACGACGGGTCGATGTTCAACGTGATTTCGGACACCACCGATCAGGCGACGTTCGATAGCATCGAGTACGTGTATTACATTACGCGCGACGCTACGTATAAGCTACGGCCGCTGGCGACCAAAGTCGTCGAGGACACGTATGCCAAGGCGCGCACGCCTAATTTTGAGGGTGACGACGGGCTCAAGAACTACCTGTCCGAGATGCTCGACGGCGCTTCGGCCGTGGCGAGTGATGCGGGCGACCGCGCCGCCTCAGCAACCAAGGTCGTAACGCTTGTGACCTGCCGTTCGCTGTCATTTAGCAATACGCGCGCAGTCATGGTGCTCACACCGGTTGAGGAATAAGTTGTTCGAGAGTAGCTAAAAAAGCCCCGTTCCAAATTGGCTACTCGACGACGGTAAGGGAGAAATGATGCTCGAGAATGGCAAAACGATGCCTTCGGTTGATGCTTGGCTGCGCGAGGCCGAGGCCGATTCGTCGGCACCTGCGTGCGGTATGTATCTGACACATAACGGTGTGGTGCGCGCGACGCCCAAGGCCGAGGCGCGCGGTGTCGAGACCGATGGCGTGGCGCCGGGCCACAAGGTGGGCGGTATGGTGTTCGGCTTCGATGCTCAGAAGGTGCAGGCTGCTATCGAGGCCACGCGCGCGATGCCGGGTATCGGCTATGTGCGCGTGTGGCTGGCAAGCGGCGAGCTTACCGTGGGCGACGACATCATGCTCGTGCTCATCGGCGGGGACATTCGCCCGCATGTGGTCGATGCGCTGCAGGCGCTCGTTGGCACCATCAAGAATGAATGCGTGAGTGAGGTCGAGCGCGAGGCGTAGAGGCTTGCGTCGATAGAAGACTCGTTTATAAAAATGCCCGCCGGTACGAGTGATACCGGCGGGCATTTTGCGTTTTGGGCGCGGTGGGCGCTACACGCGCGTCGCATCCTTGGGGCTCATGGTCATGCTCTGGAAGCGGTTCTCCATGTATTCGTTATCGAAGTACGTGCCGTAGAACTGCGCGACGGGAATATCCGGCTCCGTGCCGTTGACGCGCTGGTACCAGTAGTCGAGCGACTGCAGCGTCATGACGCCGTCGACAAGCATAATGACGGTAAAGACGACGGTGGCCGAGTAGCGACTCTTCCACGGAATCATGTTGATGAGCTTGAGCAGCCTCGGCAGCAGCAGCTTGATCCAGATGAGTCCGCCCAGGCCCCACAGACAGGCAAAGCCCGTGCAGGTACGTCCGCCCGTAAGGACGGCGAGCGGATCGGGCATGCCAAAGAGCTTCATATGCGAGTAGCTCCACGAGACCACGCCAAACGAGGTTTGCATAAACCAGCCCACGAACACCTCAAAGCTTGCACCGAGCAGTGCGCTCACCAAAAAGATAATGATGGGGTTCTTTTTATAGAAGCGGTTGAGCACCATGGTCATGAGCACGGCGCCAAATCCGTAGATGGGGCTGAAGGGGCCAAACAGCATGCCGGCGCGGTTCTGGTAGACGCCCGGGTCGTCGACCGTCATGTGCCAGATGTCCTCGGCGATCAGGCCGAGTATGCAGCAGACAAAGAATACCCAGAACAGGTTGAAGTAGTTGAGCTTGATGTAGCCTTCGCCGGTTTCATCGCGCCCGAGCATGCCCTCGGCGGCGGCGTCGCGATCGAGCATCTCCTGCAGGCGGCGCTGCAGCTCGCGCTCCTGGCGCAGCGTGGGGTCGACGGTGGCCGAAAGCGCGACGAGGATGCCGAGCTGGATGGCAGGGCGAAGCAAGAAGGGCCCGATGCCCTGGAGCATCACGTCAACCAAAAGCTCGACGACGGTAAACGCGATAAGGATATAGGACAGGCGGGCGGCGTTGCGGCGCTGGTTTTTGATAAGGTCCAGGCCAAAGATGATCAGGATGACGGCGCTTGCCGCAGAGAGCATGATGCCGGCGACGATAAGGCCGACCGCGACGAGCGTGTTGTCACCGAGCTTGGCGGCGGCGTTGCCGTTGATGAGCGCGGTGATGACCTGCCACATAAAGGCGCCGACCGAAGGGAGCGTGCCCACGCCGGACAGGATGCACAGGACGGCGTACACCTTAATGATGAGGGGGATCTTCTTGACCTCCGTGGCGCTGGGGACGCTGGGGTCGAGTTCGTTTCGATCCATACATAACCTTTCTCGTTTTGCTGTAGGTACAAGGATACGCCGCCGACCTGCCAAAAGACAGGACGAACGTCCCAATTGCAACAATGCAAGCCCCAACGGCGGGCGAGACGCGTCGTAACGGAAGTATGCGGGATCGTCGGCCCCGAGGCGGTTGCCCAATAAAATGTTTGGCTGCAAAACGGATTATAAGCTCGGTGGGCTTTTAAAAAGCGCTGTTCATGCGCGGGAGTGCTTGTCTTGCCGTGCGTATAATAGGGCAGGTAACGCCAAATAACGAGGCTCTGAGGGGATGCCATGTCTCAAGAAACCATCCACGCGGCCGAGCGTGCCGCGGGACAGGTGAAGACCATGTCGACGTATGATCCGGACTCCGACCAGCTGCATGAGGAATGCGGCATTTTTGGTGTGTGGGCACCCGATCGCGATGTGGCTCGACTGACGTACTTTGGTCTGCGCGCGCTGCAGCATCGCGGCCAGGAATCGGCGGGAATCGCCGTGGGCGACGGCGGCACGGTTATGGTTCGCAAAGACCTGGGACTGCTCGATCGCGTGTTCTCCAACGCCGACCTGTCGACGCTCTCCGGCCAGCTGGCCGTGGGCCACGTGCGCTATGGCACCGCCGGCGCCAAGAGCTGGGAAGCCTCGCAGCCGCATCTTTCCACCATCAACAGCGTCATTATCGCGCTTGCTCACAACGGCACGCTGGTCAACACCGACGAGCTGCGCCGCCAGCTGATCGAGCTGGGCGTGCCGTTCCTCTCCAATTCGGATTCCGAGGTCGCGACCAAGCTTATCGGCTACTTTACTCAGCGTACGGGCCATCTGCGTGAGGGCATTCGCAAGACCATGGAGCTCGTGCGCGGCGGCTACGCCATGACGCTCATCAACGAGCAGGCGCTCTACGCATTCCGCGACCCGCACGGCATTCGCCCGCTGGTGCTGGGCAAGCTCGTGGACGAGGGCCTGGATCAGGCCGACGCCGCTTCCGTTTCGCAGCTGCCCTCGCAAGACGGCGCCGCGACGGTCGACGCCACCACCCATGTCACACGCGCTGGCGGCTGGGTCGTTGCCTCCGAGACCTGTGCACTCGACATCGTGGGTGCCGAGTACGTCCGCGACGTCCGTCCCGGCGAGATCTTGCGCATCAGCGCCGAGGGTCTGGTGTCCGAGCAGGGCGTGCCTGCCGCCGAAGAGCCTGCTAACTGCATCTTTGAGCAGGTCTACTTCGCTCGCCCCGATTCCATTATGAACGGCAAGAGCGTCTATGCCTGCCGTTACGACATGGGTCGCCAGCTGGCGCACGAGGAGCCCGTCGAGGCCGACCTGGTCATCGGTGTGCCCGACTCCGGCCTGCCGCCCGCGGAGGGCTATTCGCACGAGAGCGGCATTCCCTTTGGCGAGGGCCTCATCAAGAACCGCTACGTGGGCCGTACGTTTATCGAGCCTACGCAGGAGTTGCGCGCCATGGGCGTGCGCATGAAGCTCAACCCGCTGCGCGACAACATCGAGGGCAAGCGCCTGGTCGTCATCGACGACTCCATCGTGCGCGGCACCACCATGGTGCAGCTCGTCAAGATGCTGCGCAACGCTGGCGCCAAGGAGATTCATATCCGCATCAACTCGCCCGAGGTCATCTGGCCGTGCTTCTACGGCATCGATACCGACGTGCAGTCGCAGCTTATCAGCGCCAACAAGACGGTCGACGAGATTTGCGAGTATATCGGCGCCGATTCGCTGGCCTTCCTTTCGGTCGAGGGCCTGCTTAAGGTCATGCCCAAAGGCGGTTACTGCGATGCGTGCTTTACCGGACGCTACCCCGTGGCGATTCCCGAGAGCTTTGGCCGCGACAAGTTCATGGAGGGCTTTAAGCCCCGCAACCTGGACAAGCCGCTTCACTTTGACGACGACGCCGTGGTCGAGAAATACGACGACCGCAGCTGGGAAGAGAAGCACGGCGAGGCCTAAAACCTGCCATGTAGGGACAGGTTTATTTTGGTAGGTTTTACCTGCTGTTTTGTTGATATGACGGCGCGCGTTGTTATGGCGCGCGCCGAAATGAACGCAACTATGAGCACCGTTTGGCGCCCGCGCGGCGCCACGGTAGTGGGAGAGGAAGGCTCAGATGAGCGACAGCAAGCATGTGACGTACGAGGACGCCGGCGTCGATACCGCCGAGGGCGGCCGCGCCGTCGACGCGATTAAGCAGATGGTCAAGGACACCAATCGCCCCGAGGTTATCGGCGGCATCGGCGGCTTCGGTGGCCTGTTCTCGGCTGCCGCGCTTAAGGATATGGAAGACCCGATCCTGATCAGCGGAACCGACGGCGTGGGCACCAAGCTCGTGCTCGCCCAGATCATGGACCGTCACGAGACGGTGGGCCAGGACCTGGTCGCCATGTGCGTCAACGACATTTTGGCTTCGGGCGCCGAGCCGCTGTTCTTCCTGGACTACGTTGCCATCGGTCACATCGAGGCCGAGCACATGGCAAAGATCATCAAGGGCGTGGCCGATGGCTGTAAGCTCGCGGGCTGCGCGCTTGTGGGCGGCGAGATGGCCGAGCACCCGGGCGTCATGGCCCCCGCCGATTACGACCTCGCCGGCTTTACCGTGGGCGTCGTCGACCGTCCCAAGATGCTCGACCCCGCAAACGTCCGCCCGGGCGATGTGATCCTGGGTCTGCCTTCCACCGGCGTGCACTCCAACGGCTACTCGCTCGTGCGTAAAGTCATCGGCGTCGACGGCATTAAGCCGGGCACGCCCGAGGCCGCCGCTAAGGCCGAGGAGCTGAGCCGTCCGCTCGAGGAACTCGGCGGCGCATCGCTGGCAGACGCCCTGCTGGCCCCCACGCGCATCTACGTCAAGCCGATTCTGGAGCTGCTGCGCGGCGGCGCCAACGTGCACGCTATCGCCCACATCACTGGCGGCGGTATTACCGAGAACCTCAACCGCGCGCTCGCCGACGACGTCGATGCCGTGGTCACCCGCAACGGTGCCGAGATGGGCTGGGACGTTCCGCCCGTCATCACCTACGTGTCGCGCCAGGCCGAGCTCGCGCCCAACGAGGCATGCAAGACCTTCAACATGGGCGTTGGCCTGTGCCTGATCGTCGCCCCCGAGGACGAGGCCGCGGTTACCGAGGCCCTGGTCGCGCTGGGCGAGAAGCCGTTCCGCGTGGGCGAGTGCGTCGAGGGTTCCGGTAAGGTCGTGTACTCCGATGAGCGCTAACGAGCAGATGGCTGCCGCCGAGGGCCTGGGCTTTGTGCCCTACACCCGTCCGACCGGCACCGATACGGCCGAGCCGCTCAAGATCGGTGTGCTCATCAGCGGTTCGGGTACCAACCTGCAGGCGCTGATCGATTTGATCGCCGCCGGCAAGCTCAACGCTTCGATTGAGCTTGTGGTGTCGAGCCGGCCTTCGGCTAAGGGTTTGCAGCGCGCTGAGCGCGCGGGCATCCAGACGCTCACGCTATCTAAGGATGTCTACGCCGACCCCATCGCCGCCGACGAGATCATCGCGCACGAGCTTCTCGAGCGCGGCTGCGAGTATGTGGTCATGGCCGGCTACATGCGCATGGTGCACACGCCTCTGCTGGCGGCGTTTCCCAACCGCGTGGTCAACTTGCATCCGGCGCTGCTGCCGAGCTTTACCGGTGCGCATGCGATTGATGACGCCTTTGCGCGCGGCGTCAAGGTAACTGGCGTGACCGTGCATTTTGCCAACGAGATCTACGACAACGGTCCCATCATCGCCCAGCGTGCGCTGGCTGTTGAGGAGGGCTGGGATGTCGACACGCTCGAGGAGCACATCCACGCGATTGAGCACGTACTGTATCCCGAGGTCGTGCAAATGCTCGCCGACGGCCGCGTTCACGTGCTGGAGAACGGCAAGGTCGCCGTGGATCCGGCACGCTAGTCGTGTGTAAGAGGGCTCATTGAGCGTTCTTTGGGACGTAAGCGATCTAGAAAATCTGATAGGGCCCTGTCCGTGCGCGGGCGGGGCCCTTTTGTGTGGTCTACTCTGTTTGCTATACTGCTAGCAAGTAGAGAGGAGCCGCTATGGGTACAGCAACGGTGCAGCTCAACACACGAATCGACCCTATGCTCAAGGCCGGTGGCGATGCGGTCCTGACTCGTAATGGGCTGGGGCCGAGTGACGCCATTCGTGCGCTTTGGACCTATCTTGCCGAGCATCAAACGTTGCCGGGATTTATGGTGACGGATAAGTGCGAGACGCCCCGTGCGAAGAGTCTTGCCGAACAGGGGTGTGGTCTGGCTTTTTCCTCATTGGGGTTGAGCTTCTCAGATTTTGCGCCAGGCGAATCATCGGCGGACAACTGGGATGCCGTACGCGATGATATGTATGACGCGATGATTGCCGACATAGAGGCGAATTGCCGATGATTGAAGCAAAGCGGCTCTTGGTGGACACGAATGTTTGGCTTGATTACTACCTGCAAGAGGGCGCATTCGACAACGTGAGAAGATTGGTTGAACTGGCCGAAGCGGGAAAGATCGACCTTCTGTACGCGCCAACGACGGCAAAGGACGTGTTCTATATCTTGCCTCGGCGTCTAGCTCGACGGAATGTGAATGGGATTAACGCTTCGTTCGGTCCGGCTGCATGGGCATGCGTCGAGCATATGATGCAGGTGGCAACGGCTTCCCCGCTTTCGATGGCGGAGTGCGAGATGGCGCGCATGCTTGGCAAGCGCATGCCGGACCTCGAGGACAATCTCATTATCGCCTCGGGCGATACGGCGGATGTTGACTACGTAGTCACGAGCGACCGACGCATGTTGGAGACGATGCCCGAGGTATGCTTGACGCCCGCGCGCGCACTCGAGCTCATCGGGATCCTCGGCTAACCTTGCATACCCCGTTTCGCTATCATATTGAGCATTGTGGCCCTCATGCAACTTTGGAGGACGGTATGGCGGATAACGAAGCACTGTTTACGCCTGAGCTGGTGTTTTTTGATTGGGAGTGCGCGACGTCCGCCGAGGTGTTTGCGCGACTCGAAGGCGAACTTGCCCCACGCGGCTACATCTGCACCGGTTGGCTCGACGCCGTCCGCACGCGCGAGGATGCCTATCCCACGGGCCTTGCCATGCCGGCGGCAAACATCGCCATTCCGCATACCGATCCGGGGTTTGTAGCCAAGCCCTATATCGCGGTGGTAAAGCCCGCCGCGCCCGTGACGTTCAATGCTATGGCCGGCATGGGCGCTCCGGTGCCGGCGCAGATCGTCATCAACCTGGGCATCGCCGAGCCGGGCGGCCAGGTCGAGGCCCTGCAAGCGCTCATGAATATCTTTATGGACGCGGACGTCGCAGCCGATGTGCTCGGCCAGACCACGCCTCAAGGCATGGTCGACGCCATCCGCCGCCACTTTTAAAGCCGGCACTTGGGGACTGTCCCTAACTGCTGGCAGAAAAGGAACGTCCCCAAGTGCCAGGGTTGCCCCTTTGTCGCGGGGGCTGCGTTGTGACACAATGGCGTTTGTTCGATTCGTGATGCGAAAGGCCAACTATGGCAAACAAGAAAAAGAACTCCGAGGCCGCACCGACGCCCGAGCAGCAGGCTCGCGCCGCCTCCAGCTCTCGTAAGAAGCAGCGCAAGACGTACGTGTCTAAGACCGTCAAGATCGTTCTGGTGGTCATCGGCGTGCTGGCGATGCTGCTTTCCGTCTCGGCCATGGCGTGCTCCGGTCTCATGTCGCAGGCAGAGGATACCTCGGGCTACAAGCTTACCGGCGGTGTGGCTGCTACTATCAACGGCACCAACCTCACCGAGGACACCGTGACCAAGCAGATCATGAGCATGCGCACGTCCTACGGTTACACCAAGGACAAGGACTGGGCGCAGTATCTGGTCGACAACGACCTCACACCCAAGAAGTACCGCAAGCAACTCATCGACTCCTACACGCAGCAGATTCTGCTTCAACAGGCACAGAAGGAGAACGGCGTGACGGTGTCGGACGAGGAGGTCGAGAAGGCTTGGAAGGACGCGTGCAAGAGCGCGGGCGGTGCCAAGGCCTTTAAGAAGACCCTCAAGACCTACGGCTACACCGAAGACACCTATAAGAGCTCGCTCAAGGAGAGCATGGCGCAGCAAAAGCTCAAAGATGCCGTGGCGCCCACCAGCAAGCCCAAGGACAGCGAGATCGTCGATTACATCAACGAGAACCTGTCGAAGTACAACGATGCCCGCCGCTCGTCGAACATCCTGATCAAGGTTGATTCCGATGCGTCCGATGAGGACAAGGCTGCCGCCAAGGCTAAGGCGCAGGAGTGCCTGAACAAGATCAACTCCGGCGAGCTGAGCTTTGAAGACGCCGTGAAGCAGTATTCCGACGACACCGGCTCCAAGGAGAAGAAGGGTGACGTGGGCTGGGACAAGCTCACCACCTTTGTCGACAGCTACCAGACGGCACTCGAGGGGCTCAACAAGGGCGATGTGAGCGACGTGGTCGAGTCGACGTACGGCTATCACATCATCAAGTGCACCGACTACTTCCATGTCGATAATCAGGTCGATGACATCAACCAGGTGCCCAAGGCCATCAAAAAGTACGTCTCCAACGTGGTGAAGACGCAGGCGGCCAGCACCGCGTACAGCGAGTGGCTGGAGCAGTACAAGAAGGATGCCGACATCACCGTCAATCCCATGCCCAAGGACGTGCCGTACAACATCAGTCTGAAGGGCGTCACCAAGAGTTCGACCGACGATTCGTCGACGACTGAGTAATCATGGGGCGGTACTCGCGCGAGTGCCGCCCACGCTATTAGAGAGGATTTGCAGATGACCAACGAAGAGCTGCAGAAGGAAATGATCGCCGCCATGAAGGCTAAGGACAAGGTTCGCCTGTCTATCATTCGCCAGGTTAAGGCCGAAGTGAAGAACATCGAGGTCAACGAGCGTCGCGATGTGACCGAGGAAGACGTCAACAGCATGATCAAGCGTCTGATTAAGCAGACGAGCGAGACGCTGGAGATGTCCATTAAGGCCGGTACCGACCAGGAGCGTACCGACAACCTGACCGAGCAAGTCAAGATTCTGGAGAGCCTGCTGCCCGCGCAGGTTTCGGGCGAGGAGCTCGAGGCCCTGATTGAGCAAGTCATCGCCGAGCTGGGCGCCACGTCCAAGAAGCAGATGGGCCAGGTCATGGGAGCACTCGGCAAGGCCACCGGCGGCAACTTCGACAAGCCTGCCGCGGCAAAGATCGTCGGCGCAAAGCTTGCGTAATTTGTTACGCGGTTTTACCAAACCGCGTAACGGCTCGACGCTGCAAACCCGTACACACGGCAATCTGACGTTCAATTTCAAGAGCGCGACCATAAGGTCTGCGCCCTTTCATTTCACGTCACCTTGCTCGCGTGTACGGGTTTTCGCTGACTTATGCTCAACAAGGGCGGTTGTATTATTTTCGGGTCTTGAGGGGCGTGGCCGTCATGGTCGCGCCCCTTTTTGGTGGGGCACTCATTGGGGACAGACTTAAATGAGTGCCCAATGAGCGGGTACTCATTTGAACTGCATCCCATTTCTTGGACTTTGAAATTAAGGTT
>NZ_QRLS01000018.1:343-37406 GCF_003472325.1 Collinsella sp. AM12-1 | reverse complement strand
ATCTTCTTGCCGGCCTCGTAGACGTTCTTGCCGTCCTCGAGGTAGCCCTCCTGGTCGAAATGCATGATCTCGATCTTCTCGGTTTCCTTCATTTGTCTCTCCTTTCTGGGGTTGTCTCCACATCCCCCATGCCAACGGGCATCAAAACCCGCTTACATTCCGTAACACTCAGCCGCTTTGGCCTTAAGCGCATTGACTGACTCTTCGTAGCCCTCTGCCTTGACCTCCATTTGCTTGGAGGCAGCATCGAGATACGGGTGCACGTCCCATGACTTCAGACGCTCGGCGATTATGGCCGCAATCGTCTGGAAGAACACAAGATTGGGAATTGCGCTGAGCAGCGGAGCCGCCTGAGGCACCGCAACCTCGTGAGCCCTACCCCTGGGATGGGCCGTGAGCAGCACCGTTTTTGCCGTAACGTTCGACAGCGCATCGGCGATATTCGCAAGACGCTCCGACCCCTGCGGATCGTCGACGATAAACACCAGATAACCCGGAACGATCTGCATCTCGGGACCGTGGACGAACTCCTCGCCCTCGTGATGCATGGCAGGAATCTTGATGGTCTCGCTCAGCTTGAGGGCCGCCTCTTCGGCAACGCCATAGTTGGGGCCGTTGCCGACGACCATGGCGGGCATGTGCTCAGAAAGCTCGAGCATGCGGTCTTGGACATATGCCTCGGCGGTCTTGCACATCACGGCATTGGCATGGATAGCCTCGCGCAGGTCGTCTAAACGCTGGGCAACGCCCTTGGCGTCAATCGTTCCGCGCGCCTGACCGCCGTAAATACCAAAGAGCACCAGGTACTCAACGAGGACCTCGACGCCCAGCGTCACAAAGTCCACTGACTCGACGCCCACACCGTAGTCAAGAACGATATCAGTGTGCTCCTTGATGGGCGCCTCGACGTTTGCCGTGAGCGCAACTGCTGCCATATCGTGTGCACGCATGTAATCGAGCGCTGCAATCGTATTGGTCGAATAGCCACTCTGCGAGACGGCGATGTTGAGCGCATGCTGCGGATAGGTGTGTTCAAAATCGACGAAGGCCTCGGGCGTCACAACGGACACCTGCATCTGCAGCGCATCTTGCAGGTAATCTCGGGCGCAATCGGCGGCATGGCGCGACGAACCCGAAGCAACGATGCGCAGCGCGTCAAAAGAACCGGACTGGATAATATCAACGAGCTGCGCTACCAGCTCAAACGAACGCTCGAGGTTCTCTCCCATACGCACGTGGGCAAGCTGAACGTAATCGAGCATCTTCATCGTCTCACCTCGTAACAAATCATTAGTATTTGATACCAATCACAGTTAGAGGTTACGGCTTTTTGATACCTCTTTGTCGATTAATTTATCCCCATCGGCGAACGGTCGATTTTGAGCCATGTAAGGTTGTATATACGGCTGACCCAACGATCAAAACTGGTTAGCTTACCAGCTGTTATTCACAAAACACCAGCTAATACGTATAGGTATATCCACCCGCATCACCGCGGTTAAACGACTTGACGTACTCGATCGCCTGGCCGCTCGCATCGAAGCTCACGCACTCCAGCGTCAAGGCAAGATCGCCCTGCTCCAGCCCAAGCAGACCGGCATCTCGCGCGCCCAGCGCTTCGATATCGAGCTTTTCCTGTGCCATGACCGGCTTTCGGCCCAGCATCTCATAGGTCTCGTACAAACTGAAGACCGACACGTCAATATCTTCAATTGTGGGAAACAGCAGGCACGGGATGAACGCCATCTCAATCGATACGGGATCGCCGTTGACGCAGTTCAAACGCCGAATCGAATACAGCAAATCGTCCTCGACAATGCCAAACAGGTTGGCATAATATGGACCCGCATAACGCTTGGAACGCGCGAGGATGCGGACGGACGGCTCGCCGCCCGAAGCACGAACCGACTCGCGAAAGCCTCCTGTTCGCTCGTAAGCAACAGGCACTTTCTGTGCCACAAACGCGCCCTTTCCGCGGACGCGGCGAATCTGCCCGCGCCGAACTAACTCGTCCACAGCACTCCGGATAGTCAGGCGTGTCGTGCCAAACTCCTCGGCAAGTTCATTTTCGGACGGAATCATGGAACCCGTGGGATATATACCGCGCTCGATACGCTCCTCGATGCGGCGTCGAATGCGCATATAAACCGGGGTGGCATCTACTGTTTCAGCCATTGTTCACCTGCCACGCTCCTCATGCCGTTCTTTTCGCCGTTATCGGCAAAGCGGAACTTTGTGGGCAAAATCACCGATTTGCAATGCTCCACAAAACGCATGTCCTTATCAAATTCGATCGTGCTCTCATAGAACACCGGCGTTCCCTCTTCTTGCTGGAGCAGCTCGGCCTCTTCGGCGTTCAAACGCGAGATGGAGATATGCTCACGTCCATGCTCAACACGCACGCCGCCTTCTTTGAGCAAGACATCGTAAAGGCTCTCGCACTCAAAATCGTGCTCGGGAAGCGATGGGCACAGGAACAGGTTAACGTGAGCCGTCTCGATTGACGCCGGCTCGCCCTCAATAAGTCGAACGCGCTGCATGCGGAGCAAAGGAGCACCTACAGACACCCCAAGCTTGTCGGCAAGCGCCTCATCCGCCTCGATGGTCCCAGTGGAAACCAGACGAGAAGAGGGGTGCAGGCCGGCAGTCCGCACAGCATCGGAGAAGTTATACGTTTCCTGAAAGATATTGAGCGGTTTGGGAGGACACACATACGTACCCGATCCGCGACGGCTCTCGAGCGTTCCGCACGAGATGAGTCGCGTGATACCGGCACGCAACGCCGTACGCGAAACGCCAATCTCTTCACACAGCACGCGCTCGGCCGGCAGGCGATCACCGCCGGCAAGTTGATGGTGCTGGATATACCAAAGAATTCCCTCAACAGCACGATCTTTGGGGGGAATTGCATAAGATTCGCCTGCCATAGCACAGACTCCTCATTCAGAAACGTATGCCGCCAAAATTAGGCCAGCCCTCCCATGGCATCAAATTCGGCCTTGATCTTCTCGGCGACATTCCGATACGACTTATATAGACTTGAATCGCGTTTGACTTCGTCGGTCATAACGGGAATCTCCAATTTGGAAACCTCGTCTTTTCCCGTCTGAACCGCCACAACAACGCCCATACCAAGACACATATTACGCTTGGCAGCGTTCATTTTTGCCGCCTTAGCAGGATTTGCCAGAATACGCTGGGCAAATTCCTGTTTAGAGACCGCTTCATCGGCCTCCGGATCGCCCGCCTCGGCTACTTCGCACTGAAGCACGTCCGCATAGTCAAAAATCTTCGGCTCGCCGCCGCGCTGATGCACGGCCCACTTGCGGCGCGTGGCATCCTGATAGATAGCCGGCAAAAATGTAAACCGCGGCGGGTCCAAAATCGTATCCGTGATGGTAAACACATCGGGATCAAAGGCATCCTGCGGGTTTTTCTTCTTGAACAGCCCCATATCAGCCTCCCGTACTAGCATTAAACAACTCAAGCTGAATATAGCACCAATTTCAAGCCGCCGCTTTACCGTATCGGTGCGCGGCATCTATGGCTCGCCCAGCGGAAAAGTTCACGGACGAGGGCCGGGGTGCCTGCTTTGTTTTGAGAAGTGGGCTCCGCGAACTTCTCAAAACAAAGTATGCCTCCCCGGCCCCGCCGGCAAATAGCGGACACTCCGCATGCAATCTATGCAAACAAACAAGTGCGCTTAGCTATATTCGGTAAGGTCAAGCACACTGCCCTTCACGATAAGCGCCGGCTCCAGAACGACCTCTTCGGCACGTCTACCGCCCCTACCGGCAAGACGCTTGGACATGCAGCCAAAAGCATGCTCCGCAAGGACACCAGGATCCTGCTCAATCGCGGTCAGCGCCGGCTCAAAGAGAACGTCGGCCGCCGAGTTGTCATAGCTCACCACCGAGATATCGCCCGGGATGCTCTTCCCCATCTCGTGCAAGCGCTTGAGCAGACCGAGGGCAATGTTGTCCGAGCTTGCGAACACGGCGGTGGCATCGGTTGCAAGCACCGCCTCCGAGGCCTCGTATGCGCTCGGAATGTAGTACTCGCTCTCAAACTCCAGGCGCGCGTCGATGGGCAGTCCCACCTCGCGCAGCGCGCGCTCGTAACCGGCAAGTCGTTTGCGGCCCGTATTGGAGCGACGCGCGTTAACCAAACAGGCGATGCGGCGATGACCCTGCTCAATCAGATACCGCGTGGCCATGTAGCCGCCCATCTCGTGGTCGAACATCACCTTGTCGCACTCGAGGCCCTCAATGGCGCGGTCGACCATCACGGCAGGGATGGGCAGATGGCTCACTTCCTCGCGCAGGGCGCGATCGTCGGAGAACTCGTCACCCACTACCAGAAAGACGCCGTCGACGCCGCGCGTCACCAGCTGGCGCAGCAGTTCCAAATCGTCATCGGCGCTTCCACCCGAGCTGGTAATAAAGAGCGCGTAACCGTCCTCGCGGCAGCGCTTTTCCAAACTGCCGGCGAGCGAGGCAAAAAAGCGGCTCTCGATATTGGGAACGATAAGGCCCAGTGTGCGCGACTCGCGCATGACCAGGCTACGCGCGATCTGGTTAGGAACATAGTGGTTGCGCGCCGCAACCTCCTTGATAAGCTTGCGGTTTTCTTCTGAAATGCGACAGGGCCGATTATTGAGAACAAGCGAGACCGACGAAGGGGAAAGCCCCACCTCCTGGGCGATCTGCTTGAGGGTGACTTTGTTGGCCATCTCGCTCCTTCCGGGTTTACGCGCAATCTCTTGAAAGTATAGCGACTGCCCCTCTACCTCGATGATAAACACTTTACCAATCCGGTGGACGGCTGTTTTATCGCCGCCAGCGCACCAAATCCGTCCAGGTGGGGTATATTGCAAACGATTGATGACAACAACCACCAAAAGGCGGATATTCGTATGCACGAGAACGACTTTTTTAACGAGGACCTGCTCTGCGCGCTCGCCGGCGTTGCCGGCGAGGACAACGTACTCATGAGCGAGCCCATGCGCGAGCACACCACGTTTAAGATCGGCGGCCCGGCCGATGTCTTTGTCACGCCCGATACCGAGCAGGGACTCGTCGCCACGCTTGACACCTGCTACCGCTGCGATCTGCCGCTCACCATCGTGGGCAACGGCTCTGACCTACTCGTCGGTGACAAGGGTATCCGCGGTGTCGTCGTAGCGCTGGGCAAGGGCCTCTCCGACATTACGGTCAACGGCACGCACGTCACGGCGGCAGCCGGCGCCTTGCTTTCCGATGTCGCCACGACTGCCGCCGAAGCCTGCCTCACCGGCATGGAGCCCATCTCGGGTATCCCCGGATCGGTCGGCGGCGCCTGCTACATGAACGCCGGTGCCTACGGTGCCTGTATGGCCGATGTGCTGGAGTCCGTGCGTGTCTACAAGCCCGCTCGCATGCTCGACGACGGCACCCGCGGCAGCGGCAATATCATCGAGTTCGATGTCGACGAGCTCAACCTGGGTTATCGCAAGAGCCGCATCGCCGACGACGGCTTTATCGTGCTTTCGGCCACTTTCAATCTCGCCCCGGGCAACGCTGCGATGATCAAGGCCGACATGGACGACTATCGCCAGCGCCGCGAGGACAAGCAGCCGCTCGATATGCCGAGCGCCGGCTCCACCTTCAAGCGCCCCGAGGGCCACTTTGCCGGCAAGCTCATCATGGACGCCGGCCTGCGCGGCCACGCCGTCGGCGGCGCCCAGGTGAGCGAAAAACACTGCGGCTTCATCGTCAACGCCGACCACGCCACCGCAGCCGACGTCGACAAACTCATCCGCCACATCCAAGCAACCGTCAAAGACCAATTCGACGTAGACCTAGAACCCGAAGTCCACCGAGTCGGCGAATTTTTATAGCCTGCCCACCGCGATCCACTTTAATTAATAACGGGACAAGTGATCTAGCTCACTTGTCCCGTTATCATTTATTTGCGAAGAACATCGGCTAGCCGCAGGATTGAAATCATCGACCGATAAGTGAGTTCCACTTTTTCGCCCGCAAGCAGCCGTTTCGAGCCAATCTCATCTAGCCCCACAAGCTGAGAAAACAGCGGGCTGCTCATCGTGCCCTCGTCAATTGATTCCCTTATGGTCTTCAAAACGTCCGTATCATGAAGCGATGCCGAGCTGTAGGGGGCAACACGAGCGGAACTCTCAATTAACGACGAGACAAAAGGATGGAGATGCTTTGGACATAGTCCATCAAACACCACATCCCCATTGTCATCCGAGCCGACTAGTCGCCAACTATAATGATCGACCCAGCCGTCTCCGTCATATATGGTGTCCATGAGCAACTTCCCGTCTAGAGAGACCTATTTGGACATCGGGGCGCAAGACCGCAATCCATATAGGACCCGCAGCAGCTCCAACCCAACGCACCGCTCGACAATTGCAAATTGCGGCTATTTTAAATCTACATGATCAGTTCGAGTTCGCAACAAGGCGATTATTGCAGCTAGGTTATATTTCATTTTCCACTTTGGTGAGCCGTCGGCTCCAAATTCCAAAACCGAAGTCCACGGAGTCGATAAATTCATTTAAAAAAGGCCCCGAAAGGGGCCTTCGCCATATTTATTCAGACAACCAGTCCGGTGTGTGACGCATTGGATCCGAGAGGTCCGTGGCTGCCCAGAAGGCATTAGGTTGATCGCGAGTTCCGCACGAGCCGGAGAGCACTTAATGTGCTCTCCGTGCGAGCAGGACTGTCCGAGCAGGCAACCTAATGCCTTCCGGGCAGCCACGGACCAACTTACTTCAAACCGCCGTTACGACAGCGCAATACCGCCAAGCCAGCCCCAACGCACGCCAGAGCCAGTACCATAGAAGCTAATAAACGAATCAAGCGACTTAGACGTAATGGCACCCTCGTTGCTCATAACGATGCCGCCGCCAACGTAGATACCCACATGACCGTAGATAAGGCCCGGAGCACCCGTGCCGCTATGCGAGGAGTCGGCCACGATCATGCCCACCTGCAGCGCCGAGCGGTCGGAGCTATAGCACCAGGCGTTGAACATGTCACACGCGTTGCCGCCAAAGTAGCCAACGCCGGCGTTACGGAAGACATTGGTAACCCACGCCGCGCACCAGTTCTGACCCGGCGAAGGCGTGGAGTAGCACGCGTTGACGACGGCCTGCTGCTTGCCCGAGCCGGCATTCTGCTGCGGAGTTCCGGGCGCATACGATCCACCGCCCGAGCTCGAACCACCCGAGTAGGAATTGTTCTTGTTCGCGGCAGCCGCGGCAGCGGCGGCCTTCCTAGCGGCCTCCTCGGCCTGGGCGGCAGCGAGAATCTCGGAATCACGCTGAGCCATGAGCTCCTTGACGTCGTCGGAAAGACCGTTCAGCACGGTCTGGACCTCTTGCTGCTTGGCCTGCATATCCTGCATCTGAGCCATCTGCTGATCCTTGAGTTTCTCCAGGTCAGCCTTTTGTGCTTCGAGCTCGGTCTTCTGTGCGTCGAGCTCGGCCTGAATCGTCTGGATATCCTCGATGGCATCGCGGTCGCTCTTGTTGATCTTCTCAACGTAATGCGCGTTGGCGACGAGTTCCTCAAACGAGCCAGAGGCCAGCAGCAGCGACAGGATGTTCGTACCGCCGGACTTGTAGCTGGCGGCCACGCGATCGGAAAGGTCGTTGCGCTTCTTCTTGAGCTCGGCCTTCTTTTCATCGATCTGGGCCTGCGTGTCGTCAATCTTGCCCTGGACATTCTCGATGTCGTTGAGGGTCTGGGCATTCTTGTTGGCCAGCGCCGCATACTCATTTGCGATGCTGTCGAGCTGGGCCTGAACCTCGTCGAGTTGGGCCTGGGCGGCATTCAATTTATCGGTGGTTTCTTTGGAAGCCTCCGCCGCATGGGCGCGAGTGGGCAGGCCAAAAAGAACTGCCGCAGAAGCGGCGCCGAACAGGGCCTTAAGGGCAGTGCGGCGCGAGAGCTCCTGGGAAAGGATGGAATCGCTGTTTGGTGACATATGTACTCCGTTACATGCTTATTTATATGTCGCTTAACTCATACATATTAGCGTACATATGGCGCGTCCCAACGATTTCCACGAACGGCAGGAAACTACAAGGTCGGCGGCTCGTAAGCAATTGTCAAATTTGAGGTAACAATTGAGCAAGCTCTTATATGAGTACGTTAACATAATCCTCTGCTTTTCCTACAGTGCACCATTTGGGCGTCCCCGCCTGCGCTATACTCCCCTCTAGAAGTGTTCCTGATTCGATAGGAGACTACATGTCCAAAGCACTCGACCCCAAAGACACCTGCGTCCTCGTTACCGGTGGCGCCGGCTTTATCGGCTCGCACACCGTCGTTCAGCTGCTCGAGGGTGGCTACCAGGTCGTCATCGTCGATGATCTCTCCAACTCCAGCGCCGTCGCCGTCGACCGCGTCAAGACCATCGTGGGCGACGAGGCCGCCAAGAACCTCACCTTCTACGAGGCCAACGTGCTCGACCGCGATGCGATGAACAAGATCTTCGATACCCATCAGATCGACCGTGTCATCCACTTTGCCGGCTTTAAGGCCGTCGGCGAGTCGGTGAGCAAGCCCGTCGAGTACTACCACAACAACATCGAGAACACCCTGGTGCTCATCGACGTCATGCGCAACCATGGCTGCAAGTCCATCATCTTCTCGAGCTCCTCGACCGTCTACGGCGACCCGGACAACCCGCCCGTCACCGAGGAAGACCCCAAGAAGCCCGCAACCAACCCCTATGGCTGGACCAAGTGGATGATCGAGCAGATCCTTATGGACGTCCACACCGCCGACCCCGAGTGGGACGTCGTGCTGCTCCGTTACTTCAACCCCATCGGCGCTCATCCGTCGGGCCTGATCGGCGAGGACCCCAAGGGCATCCCCAACAACCTGGTGCCCTATGTCGCCCAGGTCGCCGTGGGCAAGCTCGAGGCCGTTCAGGTCTTTGGCAACGACTACCCCACCCCCGACGGCACCGGCGTGCGCGACTACATCCACGTGTGCGATCTGGCCTCTGGTCACGTTGCCGCCCTTAACTGGATGAACGGCAAGACCGGCGTCGAGATCTTTAACCTGGGCACCGGCACCGGCACCTCGGTACTCGAGGTCGTCGCCGCCTTCTCCAAGGCTTGTGGCAAGGAGCTGCCCTACGTGATCCGCGAGCGCCGCGCCGGCGACATCGCTGCCAACTGGTGCGATGCCTCCAAGGCCGAGCGCATGATGGGCTGGAAGGCCCAGTACGACATCGCGGACATGTGCCGCGATAGCTGGAACTGGCAGAGCCACAACCCCAACGGCTTCGCCGACGCCGAGTAGCAAAAACCTACATACCGTTCTTGCCCCGATCTCACGTTGTGAGGTCGGGGCTTTTTCATGGCATGTAGCCATTCGCCGAAAATCGACCAACTTTTTTATCTTGCCTGTACATGTTTAAACAACGTGTTTTACAATAGGCGTATCGAATCAGAACATCGGAGGCGGACTGCACACCCATCGGCAGGCCGACCCCACAACAAGAAGGTTGGTGAGCGCATTCATGGAGCGTGCAAGCGGCGTCCTCATGCCCGTCTCATCTCTGCCCGGACCATACGGAATCGGCGGCTTTGGCTGGAATGCCTACGACTTCGTCGATTTTCTCGCCTCGTGCAAACAACATTACTGGCAGATTCTGCCCCTTACGACGACCAGCTATGGCGATTCGCCTTATCAGTCGTTCTCGGCCCGCGCAGGCAACCCCAACTTTATCGACTTTGCCGAGCTTATCGAGGCAGGGTATCTGGAGCAGCGCGATATCGATGGCGTGTATCTGGGATCCGACCCCAGCAATGTCGACTACGGTGCTATCTTTGGCGGCCGCCGTCAGATTCTCGACCGCGCCGCCGAGCGCTTTGCTGCCGACAAGCCGGCCGATTTCGATGACTTTATCCAGGCCAACGAGGACTGGCTCATCCCCTACTGTGAGTTCATGACCGTCAAAGAGGAGTGCGGTCTCAAGGCGTTTTGGGAGTGGCCCGCGGAGCTCCGCACCCGCGGCGAGGCTTCCGCCAAGGTCTGCGCCGACCATCCGGCGCGTATGCTCTACCACCAGATGACGCAGTACTTCTTCGATCGCCAGTGGAGCCGCCTCAAGGCCTATGCCAACGAGCGCGACATTCTCATCATCGGCGACCTGCCCATCTATGTCTCGCGTGACTCCGTCGAGATGTGGGCGACACCTGAGCTCTTTAAGATCGACGCCGCCGGCAATCCCGTGAGCGTCGCCGGCACGCCGCCCGACCAGTTCTCGGCTACCGGCCAGTACTGGGGCAACCCCATCTACGACTGGGACGCCATGGAGGCCGACGGCTTCTCCTGGTGGGAGGGCCGCATTCGCGCCGCCCTCGACATGTACGACGTCATCCGCCTGGATCACTTCCGCGGCTTCGAGGCCTATTGGGAGGTGCCGTTCTCCTCGCCTGATTCGTCCTACGGTTCGTGGACGCAGGGTCCCGGCCTCAAGCTCTTCAAGACACTCGAGGAAAAGCTCGGCACGCTGCCCATCATCGCCGAGGACCTGGGCTTCCTCACCCCCGGCGTCATCGATATGCGCGACAACTCGGGCTTCCCCGGCATGAAGATCCTGCAGTTTGCCTTTGAGGGCACTAACTCGTACTACCTGCCGCACAACTACATTGCCAACACCGTCGCCTACGTGGGCACTCACGACAACGAGACGGCACGCGGCTGGTTTGAAGGAACGGCTACCCCGCGTCAGCGCGAGCAGACAGCTCTGTACACCCATCAGCAGGCCGGCGAACCCATCGCCGACGCGCTCAACCGAACCATCGCAGCCAGCGTGAGCGACACGTGCATCTACACCATGCAGGACCTGCTCAACTTGGGCAACGAGGCGCGCATCAACACCCCTGCCACGCTGGGCGGCAACTGGACCTGGCGCATGCTCGACGGCGCCATCACCCGCGAGCTCGAGCACAAACTCACCGACTGGACCGAGACCTACTTCCGCATCCCGTCGGAAGCCGAAATCGAGCTTCCTCAATAGGAGCTACCGCGCCCGACCCCTCCCCACCGTGCGGACGCGCTTGCTTACCCGCGCGAGGCCACCCCAATCCCCTCGCGCGGGATTCTTATGAATTGCAGACATGTAATCAACCCATTACAGGAGGAAACATGCCCCAAATTAACCTCATGGAACTCGCCGAGCAGTCTTTTGGCACCTCGCTCGAGCAGCTCGACGACCGTCGCATTTACAAGCTGCTGGTCAAACTCGTGCAGGAGCGCTCCGCCGCCTGCCCGCTCAACAACGGCAAGAAAAAGCTCTATTACATTTCCGCCGAATTTTTGATCGGCAAGCTGCTCATCAACAACATGATCGACCTCGGCATCTACGACGAGGTTAAGGACCAGCTCACCGCCGCAGGCCACGACCTCAACAAGATCGAGGAGTTCGAGGTCGAGCCGTCGCTCGGCAACGGCGGCCTGGGCCGCCTGGCCGCATGCTTCCTAGATTCCATCGCCACGCTGGGCTTGACCGGCGATGGCGTGGGCCTCAACTATCACTACGGCCTGTTCCGTCAGCGCTTTGTCGACAACCAGCAGAAGGCCGTCCCCGACGAGTGGCTCGGTGAGCAGGACATCCTAGTCGACGACGACCGCTCCTACACCGTCGAGTTCGGCGATTTTGCCGTTACCTCCAAGCTCGTCAACATCGACGTGCCCGGTTACGGCCAGCCCACCAAGAACCGTCTGCGCCTGTTCGACCTGGCGAGCGTCGACGACGGCCTGGTCCCCGGCAGCTCCATCGACTTCGACAAGACAGAGATCGCCAAGAACCTCACCTTGTTCCTCTACCCCGACGATTCCGACGAGCAGGGCCGCCTGCTTCGCATCTACCAGGAATACTTCATGGTGAGCAACGCCGCCCAGCTCCTGATCGACGAGGCCATCGAGCGCGGCAGCAACCTGCACGATCTGGCCGACTACGCCGTGGTCCAAATTAACGACACGCACCCCACCATGGTCATCCCCGAGCTCATTCGCTTGCTCACCACCGAGCATGGCATCGAGTTTGACGAGGCCGTGACCATCGTACGCTCCATGGTCGCCTACACTAACCACACGATTCTTGCCGAGGCGCTCGAGAAGTGGCCGCTCGTTAGCCTGCAGAAGGTCTCCCCTGCCATCGCCGACATTATCGTCAAGCTCGATGAGATCGCGAAAGCCGAGCACGATGACCCGCGCGTCGCCATCATTGACGAGCACGACACCGTCCACATGGCCCACATGGACATCCACTTTGGCTTCTCCATCAACGGTGTAGCCGCCCTCCACACCAAGATTCTGGAGGACACCGAGCTTCATCCGTTCTACGAGATCTATCCCGAGAAGTTCTCCAACAAGACCAACGGCATCACCTTCCGCCGCTGGATCCATGGGGCCAACCCCGCGCTCGCCAGCCTGCTCGACGATGTGATCGGCACCGACTGGCGCAGCACCGGCGATCTGAGCAAACTCGCCAAGTTCGCCGACGACAAGAATGTTCTTGAGCGCCTGGCCGCCACCAAGACCGAGGCCAAGGCCATCATGCGCCAGTTCATGGCGCTCGAACAGGGCGTGACGATCCCATCCAACGCCATCATCGATGTTCAGGTCAAGCGTATCCACGAGTACAAGCGCCAGCAGATGCTCGCGCTCTACATAATCTGGAAGTATCTCGACATCAAGAACGGCAATAAGCCTAAGCACCCCGTCACCATCATCTTTGGCGGCAAGGCGGCCCCTGCCTACACTATCGCGCAGGACATCATCCATCTGATCCTGACGCTGTCGCAGTGGATTGCAAACGACCCCGACGTGGCTCCCTACCTGCAGGTTGTCATGATCGAGAACTACAACGTCACCGCCGCCGAGCGCGTGATCCCCGCCGCCGACATCTCCGAGCAGATCAGCCTGGCCTCCAAGGAGGCGAGCGGCACCTCCAACATGAAGTTCATGCTCAACGGCGCCCTAACCCTGTGCACGCTCGACGGCGCCAACGTGGAGATTGCCGAGCTCGTGGGCGACGAGAACATCTATACCTTTGGTGCCTCGTCCAAACAGGTCGAGCAGCTCTACGCCGACGGCAGCTATAACGCCAGCGCACTCTACCGCAAGCCCGGTATCAAGCTGCTGGTGGACTTTATCACCAACCCCGCCTTTATGGCGACCGGCAACGCCGAGCGCCTGCAGCGCCTGCACGACGACATTAAGGGCAAGGACTGGTTTATGGCCCTGCTCGACATTGAGGAGTACATCCAGACCAAGGAGCGCGTACTGGCCGACTACGAGGACCAGGACGCCTGGATGCGCAAGGCGCTCATCAATATCGCCAACGCTGGCACCTTCTCGTCCGACCGCACCATCTCCCAGTACAACGACGAGATCTGGCACCTGAACTAATTTCGCTTCCCTTACCCATCCTCTTGAGAAACGGAGTCGTGGCAACACGGCTCCGTTTTTTGTGCCCGCACGTTACCCTGTGATCCGACTCGGCCAAACAATCTCGATCCGTAGCAATTACTCAACCAAAACGGTCCCAGCCGTTACAGATTGAGACATACCGGCCCCTCCCCTTGGGTTTATCTCAATCTGTAACATCTAGCAGGTGTAATTCGCCTTTGGTGTTACAGATTTAGATGAAATGGTTAGCTCAGCGGAACCGTCTCGATCTGTAACATCTAACGTCCGAAATCGGCCCTACCTGTTACAGATCAAGACAAACTGACAGACGGAAAGCCCCAACACAAAGAAAGGCTCCCCTCTCGCCCAGTGGACGGGAGGGGAGCCTTATATGTGACCGCGGCAAAAGGATGGCAAAGCCGCAGTCGCCCAAAGGGAGGGCCTGGATGCACCGGGCCTAGATAAGGTTCTTGCCAGACACCTTATCGAAGAGATGAGTCGCGTTCTTCTCGAACTTGAACCAGATGGGGTCGCCAGCCTTGAGCGCGCCCTTGGCCTCGAGGTCGACGACGGGGATAATCAGGACAAACTGGCCGTCGGGAGCGGTCACATGGACATGCTCGGTCGAGCCCATGAGCTCGGTCACCTCGACGGTGCCCTGGAGCGCACCCTCCTCGCCCTTGTCGGCAAGCAGGATCTGCTCGGGGCGCACGCCGGCCGTAATCTCCTTCACGTCGCCGCCGTCCCAGTTGAGGGCAAGCTGAGCGCAAGTCTCCGGGGCGAGCGCCACGTTCATATCCTCGGTCTTGACAGTAAAGCCGTTGCCCGAGCGCACCAGCTGGGCATCGAAGAAGTTCATCTGCGGCACGCCGATGAAGCCGGCGACGAAGATGTTCGCGGGATGGTTGAAGACCTCCTGCGGCGTGGCGATCTGCTGGACGACGCCGTCCTTCATGACCACGATGCGGTCGCCGAGGGTCATAGCCTCGGTCTGGTCGTGGGTAACGTAGATGAAGGTGCCCTTGATCTCGTGACGCAGCTTAATGAGCTCGGCGCGCATCTGGTTACGAAGCTTGGCATCCAGGTTGGACAGCGGCTCGTCCATCAGGAAGACCTTGGGGTCACGCACGATGGCGCGGCCGATGGCGACGCGCTGGCGCTGGCCACCCGAAAGCGCCTTAGGCTTACGGTCGAGATACTCGGTAATGCCCAGGATCTCGGCAGCAGAGCGAACCTTGCGGTCGATCTCGTCCTTGGGGACCTTCTTGAGCTCGAGCGTAAATGCCATGTTCTCGTACACCGTCATATTGGGGTACAGAGCGTAGCTCTGGAACACCATGGCGATGTCGCGGTCCTTGGGCGCCACGTCGTTGACGCGCTTGCCGTCGATGAGCACGTCGCCGGAGGTGATGTCCTCCAGGCCGGCGACCATGCGCATCGTCGTGGACTTACCGCAGCCAGAGGGGCCAACGAGGACGATGAACTCCTGGTCGTGAACGGTGAGGTTGAAGTCCTCTACAGCGAGCACACCGTCCTCGGTAACCTTGAGGTTGTGCTTCTTCTCCTCGGTCTTCTTCTTTTTGCCAAAGAAGCCCTTCTTTTTTGACTCGTTGTTGGGATACACCTTCTGAACATGTTTGAGAACGATCTCGGCCATGTCTCTACCTTTCGATACGCGGCGCCGCGCTGAGGGGCGCCGCCCAAACTTGCAAAACAGTTACGGCATCAGCCCTTGACGGCACCTGCCACCACACCGTCGATGATGTACTTCTGGCAGAAGATGTACATGATGACGATGGGGACAACGACCATCATGATGCAGGCCATCATGGGGCCGAGCTCGACGTGGCCATAGCCGCCGCGGAAGTACTGGATCAAAATAGGAATGGTCTTGTACTTGGTGGAGTCGAGCGTAAGGTAGGGCAGCAGGTAGTCGTTCCAGACCCACATGGTCTCGAGGATGCCGACCGAAAGATAGGTGGGCTTCATGATGGGGAGAACGATCTTAAAGAACACCTGAACCGGGTTGCAGCCGTCAATCATGGCCGCCTCCTCGATCTCGAGCGGGATGTTCTTTACAAAGCCGGCGAACATAAAGACCGCCAGGCCCGCGCCAAAGCCCAGATAGATAAAGCAGATGTTGAACGGCGTATTAAAGCCGATGCGGTCCGCCAAATTGGACAGCGTGAACATCAGCATCTGGAACGGTACGACCATCGAGAACACGAACAGGTAATAGAAGAAGTTCGAGATCTTGTTGTTGACACGAACCACGTACCAAGCGCACATGGAGCAGCACACCAGAATCAGCACGACCGACGTGACTGTGATGATGAGCGAGTACATAAACGCCGAGGCAAAGCCCTGCTCGTTAAGAGCGTGTACGTAGTTTGCGAGGCCGTTGAACGTCTCGGGCGTGAGCAGATCGAACGCCGTGGTGGTGCTGATTGCGGTCCCCTTCTTAAAGGAATTGAGCGCAATCATGAACACAGGGTAGATCCACGCGAGCGACAGAATCGTAAAGAAGATCGAGAGCGCGCGGTTAATAGCCTTATCGCGTTTCATTACTGCTGCACCTCCTTGGACCTCGTGGCCTTAAGCTGGATCATAGAAATAGCGACAACCAGGATGCAGAAGATAACTGCCTTGGCCTGACCGATGCCCTGCCATGCGATGCCAGCACGCGAATAGAACGTGTTGTAGATGTTCAGGGCGAGCATCTCGGTGGAGTGCGCCGGGGCACCACCGGTAAGGGCGAGGTTCTGGTCGAACAGCTTAAAGCCGTTGGTGATGGACAGGAACAGGCAGATGGTGATGGTCGGCATCAGGTTGGGGATCTTAACCTTCCAAAACGTCTGCCATGCCGTAGCGCCGTCGACCTTGGCGGCCTCGATGTAATCAGACGGAATGGACTGCAGACCGGCGATGTAGATGATCATCATGTAGCCGACCTGCTGCCACAGGGTCAGGATGATAAGGCCCCAGAAGCCAGCAGCAGAGTTAAGGGCGATGAGCTGGGCGCCCACGTTGGAGAGCAGGCAGTTGATCAGAATCTGCCAAATGTAGCCCAGCACGATGCCGCCAATCAGGTTAGGCATAAAGAAAATCGTACGGAAGATGTTGGTGCCCTTGAGCGCCTTGCGAGTGAGCGCCTGCGCAATGGCCAGCGCGATCACGTTGATGAGCACCGTCGACAGGAAGGCAAACGCCACGGTAAAGAAGAACGACGTGGAGAACTGCGGGTCGGTCAGTGCGCGCACGTAGTTCTCGATACCGACAAAGCGCGCGTTATTGATGGTAATAAACTGGCAGAACGAGAGATAGAAACCCTGGATAAAGGGAATCACGAACCCGATCATAAACGCCAGGCACGTGGGCAGCATAAAGAGCGGCCACCAGCGCTTGAGTGCTTTGCCCATAGAAGGGTCCTTTCAATATGCAGGGGGCGGGCAAACCTACGTCTGCCCGCCCCCTGTCGCTAATCAGATAGCTTGGGCAGCAACTGCTTACTCGGAAGCAGCCTTCTCGGTCTTCCAGCCATCGACGAAGGCGTTCTTGACGCCGTCCCACTTGGTGTTGTCGGCAGCATAAGCGATGAGAGCCTGCTTGAGGTTCTTCTTCCACTCCTCGGAGGGGATGTAAACGAAGTCCCAAGCGACGGTCTTCTTGCCGTCCTTGGCCATAGCAACGGCCTGCTGAGAGAAGACGTTGGTGGTCTCCTTAGCGCTCTTGAACGGGGCGGTCAGGCCCATCTTGTCAGCGATGATGCTGGTGGCGGTGTCAGAAGTGACGCACCAATACATGAAGTCCTCGGTGGCCTTCTGGGCATCCTCGGAAGCCTGGGAGCTGACGCACCAGTAGTTCTCGCCGCCGGAGCACAGGCCCTGGTTCTCCTCGCCGTCGACGCCGATGTAGATCGGCAGCATGCCGAGCTGGTCGTCGGTCATACCGGCCTTGGTGAGGTCGGCGTAGGCCCAAGAGCCGTTCTGGTAGAAGACGGCCTTGCCGGTTGCGAACTCGTTGGTGGCGTCGTCACCGGTCTTGGAGGCGAGCTGCGAAGGATCGCAGGTGGAGTCGGTGATGTACAGGTCGAAGATCTGCTTAAAGTTGTCGAGATACTCGCCCTTGATCTCGTCGTCCTCCTGGTTGCGCTCCTTCTCGAACTCGTAGTAGAGCGGGAGGTTGGCGAGGTGGGTGGTGTAGCGCCAGCTGGAGGAGTCATCCATGCCGGCGGAAGTGAAGGCACCGTCAACGCCGAGCTCGTCCTTGCGGGCCTGGATGTCATCGGCGCAAGCCTTCAGCTTGTCGAAGGAGTTGATGTCCTCGGCCTTGTAGCCGGCCTTCTCGAGGAGCTCCTTGTTGTAGATGATGCCGTAGCTCTCCTGAACCCAGTCGATACCCAGATCCTTGCCGTCGGACTGCAGCGCCAGGGAGTCGTCGATGAGCTCGCCGCGGAGCTTGGTGTCGGAAAGATCGGCGCAGTAGTCCTTCCAGTTCTTAAGGCCGGTGGGGCCGTTGACCTGGAACAGCGTCGGAGCGGAGCTCTTGGACATCTCGGACTTGAGCTTCTCCTCGTAGGTGTTGGAGGCGGCGGTCACGATCTTGACCTCGACGCCCTTCTCCTTCTTGTACGCCTTGGCGATCTCCTTCCACTCCTTGTCGACCTCGGGCTTGAACTGGAGGAAGTAGACCTCGGCAGCGTCACCGGAAGCAGAGGAGCCAGAGCCGGCAGAACCACCGCAGCCCACGAGGCCCAGACCAAGAACCGCAGCCGCGGAACCAGCAAAGCCCAGGAACTGCCTTCTGCTCATTTCGTTCTTCATTACAATCCACCCTTTCACACCGTGGCGGCACCCTTTGCCGCCGCCTTCGGAGATTGGCTCGGGGACTTTGCCCCTTTTGCTGACTTGTACAATACGCTATTTGGCTAGTTGTTTGAACAAGTATTACTAGAGCGGTAGAAAAACTTCGGTGAACGGTAATTTCAACTTGATACTTGACAAGTTTTGTATAAACAATTATTTATTATCGAATGCAGAGAAAACGCCCGATCAAGCCGATGCATCGTCGGTTTGACCGGGCGTTTTCGCTTTGAGGGCATGAGTCTCGTCAGGCTGCGAGCTAGCCGGCTATCGCTTGGAGTTGACGCGGTAGTGGAAGATCTCGGGATGCGTGCGGGCATGCGTGACCTCGAACAAGATGCCGTCCGAGGTGTACGACTGGCTCTCCATAACGGCGACGCAGTTGTACTTGCCAAGGTCCAAGTAGCTGCAGTCCTCATCGTTGGCGAGCTCGACACTCACCGTACGACGGCTCGCCATCACTTTGACGCCGCGCTTGTGCTCCAGATAGCCGTAGATAGAATCCGCCGCGATCTCGGGGGTCAGGCCCTTGGCGATCGACGCCAAAAAGTAGCCATGGTCCACTTGGCGCGCGCTGCCGTTGAGGCTTCGGACACGCACTACGCGAATCAGCTCCTCGCCCACCTTAAAGCCCAGGCGACGAGAGAGTTGCTCAGTGCAAATCAAATGTTCAAAAGACTTGACCTCGGTCGATGCGACGGCATTGTTGCGTTTTGCGAACTCGCCAAACGACTCAACCTCTTCGAGTGCGCCCAGCATGTCGGTTTCGCCCTTAAGCCAAATAACGCGCACGCCCTTACCGTGTATAGGCTGCACAAACATCTGGTCGGCCAGCATGCTCAAGGCGCGTCGAACGGTATTGCGCGTGCAGCCAAACTCCGCGGTCAGCTCGGCTTCGGTTGGCAGCATCTCCTGAAACGCATAGGTCCCGTTGATGATGCGCGAACGGATCTCGCGGTAGATTCCTTCGTAAATCGCTTTTGGCATGATTTCACCTCTAATGAATATGTATGGCTAGGCACGATAGCATTTCTTTGGGTTGTTTAAACCGTCTATCGGCAAAGCACCGATTATTAACTGTCAACGGCGCCCGTGATGCTCCAATCGATTCGAATCAAAACCAACAATGCGGCGAACGCTCACTCCCCTACAATTAACTCATTGTTTAAACGTTCCACCGCAGACACGGCGGGCTTATGGTCGAGAGGCAGAATATGCTGCAAAAAATCCAACGCTTTGGCGGGGCAATGTTCGCGCCCGCCATGCTGTTTTCTATATCAGGCCTCATGGTCGGCATCTCCGCCCTCGCCACGACCGTAGACATCGTCGGCGACCTCGCCGTATACGGAACCCCTTGGTACGTTTTCTGGACCATCATCCAGCGCGGCTCGTGGACGGTCTTTAAGCGCCTTCCACTCCTTTTTGCCGTAGCGCTGCCTATCGGTCTTGCCCAAAAGCAACCGGCGCGCTGCTGCCTCGAGGCACTCGTGGCCTATTTTGCCTATTGCTTCTTTTTGAGCGAGATCATTAAGCTGAGCGGAGACAACCTTGGGCTTAAGTACCCATCATCTTTGACCCCCGCCAGCGGTATCACCGTCATCGACGGCATCAAGACGCTCGACACCGGCATTATCGGCCCGCTGGCGGTATCGGCAACCGTCGTCGCCATCCATGACCGCTTCTACGATGCCAAGGTTCCCGATTGGCTCGGCACCTTCTCGGGTTCCTCGCTGGTCTACCTCATCAGCTTTTTTGCCGTGTTTGCCCTTGCCGCCATCTCGGCCGCCATCGTGCCCTTCGCATACGCCGCGACCGAAACGCTGCGCCACGCACTTGCGGGCGTCGGCCCCTTCGGCGTGGGCATCTTTGTGTTTTTGGAGCGAGCACTCGAGCCCATGGGGCTGCACCACCTGCTCTATATGCCCATCTATTACGACAATCTGGTCATTCACGACGGTATTTACGCCACGTGGACCAACCTACTCCCCATTCTCTCCCATAGCACGCGCCCTTTAAATGAACTTGCGCCCTGGGCAGGTTTTACCGCCACCGGCTGGGGCAAGCTCTTTGGCCTTCCCGCCATCGCGGCAGCATTCTATTTCACCGCCAAACCCGAACGCCGCGCCAGCCTTAAGGTCATCCTTTTGCCCGCCATCGTCGCCTCGGTGGTCTGCGGTGTCACCGAGCCGCTCGAGTTTCTCTTTATGTTCACCTATCCTGGACTCTTTTTGCTCTACGCCGTCCTATCCTCCTGCCTTGCCATGACCATGAACTTCTTTGGCATCGTCGGCATCTTCTCGGGCGGTCTCATGGAAATGACGGCCTTCAACTTCATCCCACTCATGCGAATGCATGCCGGCTCCTACCTTTTGGCGCTCGGTATCGGTCTTGCCTTTAGCCTCATCTTTTTTGTTAGTTTTCGAGCACTCATCTTGGTCTATGACCTTAAGACGCCGGGCCGCGAGGATCATGTCTCCAATCGCGCGGCAATCGATCGTTTAACGGGAAGCGGCTTTGCCAAAGAGCAATCTCCCAATGGCGAGGTCAGTATTCAATCCGATCAAGATCACGTCCTCGCTGAGCGGGTAATTCAGCTTTTAGGTGGCGTTGGCAATATCGTGGGCGCAACCAACTGCGCCACGCGCCTGCGCGTCGAGGTCGCAGACCCTTCCATCGTTGCAGATAATGCGTCGTTTGTCGCGGTGGGCGCCAAGGGCCTCATCATTACGGGCAAGACCGCCCAGGTGATTATTGGCATCTCCGTTCCCCGCGTTAAAGAGCATTTTGACCAGATCATGGGCCTCGAGCCGGGATTTGTGTCCACCACCTCGGCCTCCCCTGCCGCCAGCGCAGCCCATAAGCGCGGCGATATCTGCTTCTTCGATATCGACGGAACACTCGCCTGGCAAGACCCTCGAGTGGCACAAGAGCTTCCCGAGAGCGAGCGAGACCTCTCCCCCTATCCCAATGAAGCGGTCTCGCAAGCCATCCGTGATTTTGTCGCCAAGGGCAATATGGCGTTTATCTGCACAGGGCGCACGCTGAGCTGCATCCATCCAAAGCTGCTCGAGCTGCCCTGGACCGGCATCGTCTGCCTCGCGGGTGGCTATGTCGAACTTGAGGGACACGTGATTCGCGATTTGGCGATGACGCCCGGCATGCTGCAGCGCCTTGCTCCCATTCTTGAGCAATCGGACGAAGTGATTCGTTTTGAGGGACTCAATGGCGTCGTTCGCATGAGTGCCGATGCGCCCGACGCCCCAGGATACGCCCGCACCGTGGGCGATGCAATTACGCAGCTGCAACATTACAGCGCCTACAAGATCTTAATGTCCACGTCGCTTGCCAACCGCATCGCTCAGGATCAAGCGTTTGAGCCGCTGCTCTGCTTTAACGAGCTCGAGCTCGAAGTGACCGAGATTTCGCCTCGCGAATGTACCAAGCGCGAGGGTATCCAGTCCGTACTCGACGCCCTCGATCCCCACCACGGAACCGTATACGGCATCGGCGACGCCAGCAATGACGTCTCGCTGATGAACGCCGTCGACGTTGGCATCGCCATGGGCAACGCACCGGACTTCCTCAAGGAAAAGGCCGACTATGTCACCGACAGCATCGACCACGACGGCGTCGTCACCGCGCTCGAACACTTTGGGCTTATCTAGCCAAGCCCCTACCGCACTTGCGGCCGCATGGACCAATCGTCTTCAACCGCCGCGCTCGACGCCCTAATGTGGCAATATGTTGTCTGCATAATGCAACGATGCAACCTATCAAAGAATGCGAGAACCCGTGTCCAGTCCGTTTACCAGCTTTTTAGCCCAGCACTTTGACCAGATTAACGACTATCTGGCCACGTTCTTTGACGGACAGGCGACTTCCGCCGATATCGAGCGTTACCTGTATACCCCGCTCTCGGCATTTACGGCAAACGCTGGCAAGCGCCACCGCCCGCTCATCTGCATGCTCGCCGCAACCGCAGTGGGCGGTAGCTTTGAGAGCGCCCGCAGCGCCGCGGCGGCCATCGAGCACTTTCAGTCGGGCGCACTCATCCACGACGACATCGCCGACAACGGGCAGATTCGTCGCGGCAAGCCCTGCATGCACCTTACCGAGGGCACGGGCCTTGCCATCAATTGTGGCGACCTGGCGCTCACCATGGTCACCAAGACGGTTCTCGACGATCCCACGCTCGAGTCCGACGTGAAGCTGCGTGTGCTCCACGAGCTTACCGAGATGATCGTCCGCACCATCGAGGGTCAAGCGCTTGACCTGGGTTGGGTCCGTGACGAGCGCTTTGATATCTCGGTTGATGACTACCTGGACATGGCGACGCACAAGACCGCGTATTACAGCGGAGCCACGCCGCTTGCCGCCGGAGCCATTATCGGCGGCGGCAGCGAAGAGCAGGTCGAGGCGCTACGCGCCTTTGGCCTGCACACCGGCCTTGCCTTTCAGATTCAGGACGACCTGCTCAACTTGGTCGGCACCAAAGAGGCCGCCAACAAGGACTTCCGCACCGACATCACCGAGGGCAAACGCACGCTCGTTGCCGTGCACGCCCTGTCTGATGAGCGCCATCACGACGAGGTCGAGGCAATCCTTTCCTCGGGCACCGAGGACCCCGCGCAGCTCGCGCGCGCCGTGGAGATCTTCCAGCAGACCGGCTCCATCGAATATGCTCACGCCTACGCACTGGACCTGACCGCAAAAGCCAAGGCTGCCATCGAGAACGTTGAGCTTGACCCGCACGCACGCGAACTGTTCCTCTCCATGGCAGATTTCTTTGTGGAGCGCCTCAACTAGCGGGGGTCACAAAACCTGTGGGCAGCGCGTTTGGGTACAAGTTGCTACACTGTTGAGTGCATGTTTATGCATTGTCTCGCGTTGTCTATCCGACACGCGCTCAAAATAGTACGAATCGTACGCCGAAAGGGGTTCGTTCATGGAACCTATTACCACGGGCATGCAGGGAGCAGCCGTCGAGGATGTTCAGTCCCGCCTTCTGCAGCTCGGTTACACCATCGATGCCGACGAGGTCGCCGACAAGCGCTTTGACACCACCACCGAGCAGGCCGTCAGCACCTTCAGGCTCGACAGCGGCCTTGCTGCCGGTCATGCCGTCGATATCCCCTGTTGGAGCGCCCTGGTCGACGCCTCGTATAAGCTGGGCGACCGCACGCTCTACCTTCGCATGCCCAATTTTCACGGCGCCGACGTCAAGGCCCTGCAGCGCGCTCTCAACGTTTTGGGCTTTGCCTGTGGCGAAGACGACGGCTACTTTGGTCCGCATACCGAGGCCGCCCTGCAGCAGTTCCAGGAAAATGTCGGCCTGTTTGCCGACGGCATGGCCTTCCAGGACACCTACGCCTACATCAACCGCCTGCACCATGTGTGGGAGGGCAAGCCCTCGGTCACCGAAGCCGAGTCTCGCATCGGTTTTGCGCGCGCCGCCAACGTGCTCGAGCGTTTCCAGATTGCCGTCATCGGCGAGGACCCTATCGCGCGCAGCGTAGCATCGCGCATGTGGAACATCGCCACGGCGACGACCGACAGCAGCGGCATGATGCTTTGCGATTCCGAGGTTCCGACCGATGTCGACCTGGTGCTCGAGATCGCAAGCGACGAGTTGCCTGCAGACGCCGCCCCGCGCGCCACGATCGCCCTCGCCGAGTGCCACAACCTGGCCCAGCGCATCCGTACCGCCAATGTCGCCGCACAGCAAAAGCCGGCACGAATTCGCATCGAGCTCACCGGCATGACGCGTTACAACGGCACCTTTACGGCCAGCGACGCGCAGACCCTCGCCGTACGCCTACTCGACGGCGTTTGCGATGCCCTCGCAGATTAGGTAAACTAGACGAGTTGCTTTTGAGCAACACCACACATTGGGACGTAGTTCAACGGTAGAACTCCGGTTTTTGGTGCCGGCTGTTGGGGGTTCGAATCCCTCCGTCCCAGCCATTAAAACTGAGCGCCCTAAGCCCATAACGGCCCAGGGCGCTTTCTTGTGGGCAAGCGGAGGAATTCGAACCCGCAAGGGTGCGGAGCTGAGGAAACGCGAAGCGTTTTCCAGCGCAGCACGCAAGGAGCGAAGCGACGCAGCGGGGCGCGGCCGCCGACCAGGCGGACGCGGAATCCCTCCGTCCCACACCAGCCAAGAGCCCCTCACGTCAAGCAAATCGAGCCAACGCCGCCAAGCGGAGGGATTCGAACCCGCAAGGGTGCGGAGCGATGCAGCGGGGCGCGGCCGCCGCAGGCAGACGCGGTGTCGGCACTTGGGGACGCTCCTAAGTGCCGGCATTATAGGAACGTCCCCAAGTGCCGGCTCGGGACTATTTTCGAGGACCCTCCGAAGGACTGTGGCCAAAAAACGGCAAATATGAGTACTGTCACCGTTGTAGCTACATTATTTTCGTTAATAAAAGAAGATCTTAACGAGATTTATTCGCATCAAGGTCTTCCTTTAATGAACACTTGAGGAGATACGGCAGCTTATCTGCTCGATCGACACGTCAAATCACCTTAAATGTGGTCAAAATTACTGCTACTAAAAGAGTATCAGTACTCATATTTGATGTTTTTTGGCCACGGCTCTTTATAGACACCCTGCACAGCGACGGTGGTAGATTTCGGAACGTGTCCGTCAGCCCCGTTCCGAAAAGCGAGCCGCATGCAACGGCCAAGCCACGACAGGCCCCGGGAGAGCGGGGCCGGCGGAATTTAGTTGTTCAGCATGCGGTCGAAGCTTCCCGAGTCGCCATCCCGATAGTCGGCGGTCATCAGAATCTCCTGCGGAATGCGCCCGCCCTCGCGCAGCACATTGCGGAACTGCACGCGCGTGACCATGGGCAGATCCTTGATCGTCGCCGCCAAGTTCTGCGGCACGCCCTGGTTGGCAGCCGCGGGCTCGCACTCGCCGCCGGCCTTCACGCGACGCTTATGCTCGGCGAGCATGGCGCGGTACATGCCGGCATGCAGGCGAATCTCAACCACATTGGCATTGCGAGCCTGCTCGACGATGCGCGCGCCCTCGCGGTCGATATCGCCCACGTAGTAGACGTAGTTAAAGCGATAGCCGATCTCAGCCAGATAATCGTCCAGGGCATGCGAGACGCTCGCCTTGCATCCGCCGCCAAAAATCACGCCGCCCACCTTGATGCCAAAGAGCTTAGCGTGCTTGCGGCCGCGCAGGAGCTTGACGATCTCGTCATAGGTGTCCAGGTTCTCGACCATAATGAACGGCTTATCGGCGCCCAGCGTAAAGAAACCCGTAAAGTGCACGGGGCGGTTGGGGGCGACCTTAATCGCCTGCATGCTGATGCCCTTTTCGGTCATACGCCGAATTAGACGCTCGCCGTGCTTGCCGTCAAAAGCCTTCTCGTCGTTAAAAATCTGGTAGGCACGCTGGCGGCGCGAGGCAACCGGCGTATCGGCACCTCGGTTTTGCTCGATCCAAGCCTGGATGATTGCGATTTCCTCGGCAATCTTGCGGTTGGACATCTCGTTGTGCTGAGTGCGCTGCGGAGCCTTTTTGCCGTCCTTGCCCTCGACCTTTACGATCTGTGTCTGCTGCTCCTTGATCTTAGAGAGCGCCGTAGGCGTAGGGACAACTTTGAGCAGCTGCCTGCCTAAAACGCGGGCAAGGGCAAACGCCGATACCTCGCCGTGGACGGCCGACTCGGGCTGCTGGGCAGCAGCATCTGCTGCGGCAGACTCCGGCTTCTTCTGAGACCTGCGCTTAGAATCGCCTTGGGAATTGCGCTCGCGCTTCGGCATAGACGCCTGCTTCTGCGGACGATCGGACTTGCTCTCCTTCGCCGGCTGGCGCTTAGGCTGCCCCGAAGAAACCTCGGCCTTCGCATCCTCGTCCTGCGGCGTGGTCTTCTCGGCTGCAGTCTCGGCATGGGAACTGCGACCCCCGCGATGGCGACGGCGGCGAGGCCTGCTCGACGCGCCCTGCTCCGTCTGCCCATCAGTAGGCTGCTCGCCCTTGGCCTCGGCAGCAACCTCAAGCTGCGGCTCAACAGGCTTCTGCTCGCGAGCCGCCGGCTCAACGGTTTTCTCGGTTTGTTCGGCCTTCTCGGCCTGAGCGGTCGGAGCCGGCTCGCCCTTCTCCTGACGCCTTACGGGATACGCGCGCCTCGCAAAACCACGTCCGGGACGACATGAGCCCGGGGCCTTCTTGGCAGACTCCTCAACATCGTCTGCGGCCTCGGAAAGCTCTTCAACCTCATGCACGACATCCTGCTGCGCAGCCTTAAAGTGGGCACCACGGCGACGCTGGGGCTCCTGGGCCTCCACGGGCTTTTGCTCCTTCGCGGGCCTCTGCGACTCGGCAGCAACCTCGTTCTCAACAGCCTCGGCATCCGTCTCACCCTTTTGAGCAACGGCGCGACGGAAGCGCTCCTGCTGGGCGCGACGCTGCGCATCGCGCTTGCCACCCCCGCCAAAACCGCCGCGCCCTGCCTTGGCCGTAAAGGCACGCACGACGTTCTCATCGAGCAACTCATCGGTATCAACATGCTCACGCGGAGCAACTTCTTCCACAGCAGGCACGTCAGCGGAATCCTCGACGACAAAATCTTCGACGGACTCGGCAGGCTGCTCCTGGGCATCGCGGATCTCGACATTGATGGTATAGAACGCCGGGCGCCCGTTAATGCCGCTGCCCTCGATCTTGGTCACGATATTTGCCGCGATAAGCTCATCGCGCATCGCCTTGGTATCGCATTCCTTATCGACGGAGCGGAAAATCTGCGCCAGCGCGCTCGACTTAATCTTGAGCGCCTTGCGGCAGAGCAGGTCGTAGGCAACCAGCTTGGCGCGCTCGGCAGAAAGCGACGTCTGGCTGCTCAGACGCTCAACCAGAGCATCGACATTGTTTTGATTATCGGAATATACCGTCTTGGCCACGGGGCCCCTTTCATATGCACACATATACGTCCATATGGTACAACGCACGAGCCTATCCACGCAAAACATCTGCGAGAACGCCCTTGCACCACCTGTTATCACAAGAAAAAAGACCGGGTCCGCTTGATTGCGGACCCGGTCTTTCCGAGTCAAATAGATGGGAGATTCAACCCGTCCGACCGACTAGGCCTTAGCGGCCTCGGCGTCGGCAGGAGCCTCAGCGGCAGCGGCGCGACCGTACTCGGCCTTGCCCATCTCGGACCACTCGGGCTCCTCGTCGGGCATGGAGCCGGCCTCCTTGCCGAAGAACTCCTTGAGACAGTTGACGGCAACGATGAGGCCCAGGACCATCAGCAGGACGGCGAAAACGAGCTGCAGGCCCTTGGTGGCGGCGACGGAGACGGCGGCCGTGGTGGCGGTAGCCGGGATGGTGCCGAAGAAGCCGTAAGCCTGGACAGCGGTCATGCAGCCCATGGCGCTCTGGACCAGCGAGGTGAAGGTGCAGCAGAGCAGGAAGGCGACGGGCACGTAGAGCATCCAGCCCTTGCGGCCGGTGCACTTGCAGAACACGGCGAGGGTGATCATGGTCATGCCGCCGAGCAGCTGGTTGGAAGCACCAAAGAGCGGCCAGATGTTGGCATAGCCGCCAAAGGCGAGGGCGAGACCGGGAAGCAGGGTGACGACCGTGGCGAACCAGGGGTTGCCGAGAACCTTCATGTAGCCGGCCTTGGACTCGATGGCCAGGGCGTCGTTGGTCTGGGCAAAGAACTCGGAGAACGAGGTGCGGGCGATGCGGGCGACGGCATCGAGCGAGGTCAGGGCCAGAGCGGAGACGTTCATGGTCATGAAGACGGTAGCGAGCGTGCCGTCAACACCGAAGGCCTGCATACCGCGGGAGATACCAGCGGCGAAGATCTGGAACGGGGTGGAAGCGACGCCGGCGTTGAGGGCACCAGTGCCGGCGGTGTTCATATCGGAGAACATGATGCCGGCGACGATGATGGCAAGGATGCCGACGAAGGACTCGACGATCATGGCGCCATAACCGACCTTGACGGCGTCCTGCTCCTTCTCGACCTGCTTGGAGGAGGTACCAGAAGAAACGAGGCTGTGGAAGCCGGAGAGGGCACCGCAGGCAACGGAAACAAACAGGACCGGGAACATCATGCCGGAGGCAGTGGAGAAGCCGGTAAAGGCCGGAGCGGTGATGGTGGCCTGGCCGTTAACACCCAGGACGACGATACCGAGGACAGCGCAGGCGATCATGACGATCATCATGATGGAAGTGAGGTAGTCGCGAGGGGTCTTGAGCATCTGGATGGGCATGGCGCCAGCAAAGACCAGGTAGACCATGACAACGGCGAACCACTGGAACTTGTCCAGGTAGACCGGGAACTGCATGCCGACGGCAAACATGAGAACCATGAGGACCACGCCGGTGACGAACTCGGTAGCACCGGTGAGGTTGAACTTCTTCTGGGCCCAACCAAAGGCGATAGCGACGAAGGTGAACAGGACGGAGATGGTACCAGCGCAGCCGGCGGCATAGGACTTGGTGAAGTCGATGGCACCGGTAGCAGCACCAGAAGCGTCAACGGCCAGGGTGAACATGAACGTCTTGCAGACCATGTCGGTGAAGGCGGCGATGACGATGATGCAGAACAGCCAGCAGAACAGCAGGAACAGGCGACGGCCGGTCTTGCCGATGTACTTCTCGATGAGCTGAGCGAGCGACTTGCCGTTGTTCTTCATCGAAGCGTACAGAGCACCAAAGTCGTGGACGGCGCCAAAGAAGATGCCGCCGACGAGGACCCAGAGCACGACGGGCAGCCAGCCAAAGGCCATGGCGACGATCGTACCCGTGACAGGGCCAGCACCGCAGATCGAGCTGAACTGGTGCGAGAACGCGGTAAAGGCGGAGACGGGCGAGAAGCTCTTGCCGTCCTTCATGCGCTTGGCCGGCGTGAGGGCCTCTTTGTCAACGCCCCACTTGTTGGCCAGCCAGCGGCCGTAGCCCAGATAGCCGCAGGCGAGCACCGCCGCGGCCACAACCATGAGCAAAACTCCGTTCATTACATTTCCTCCTCTAAAAAGAACTTCCTAGACATAAAAAATGAGGGCCGTCGGTTGCGCTCGACGGCCCTCATCTTCATCAGCCGCCCGTTATCGTACGGGCTAGCTGTATGTGCTAACCCGCATCAGATAATTACTACGCTGATAATGTTTAGCTGATGCGTGAACATGTCTAAGAAATCCTCTTCAATCATGATGTGAACGATCCGTGCGTGTTCACATCCCCAGTGGTTGAAAAGGAGTATGAAACTTTAGTTACCTAAAGTCAACGCAAATATGTAATGAATTTTCAACTTTTTTTGAATTTCTCGGTATAAAACGCCACTGACCTCTGACTTTATCCGACAAAAGTTTTTGCATGAGAGATGTCCCTCGGGAGCGGGCGGGCGTATACAAGGTTTCCTGCTCTACAGTCCTGCTCGCACGGAGAGCACATTAAGTGCTCTCCGGCTCGTGCGGAACTCGCGATAAACCTTGTATACGCCCGCCCGCTCCCGAGGGGCTCCCATCCCAAATGCAGAGCGAAAGCTCCGCACACCAACTTTTTCTTTCAGCTAAAGCACGCCGGAAATTCGACGCGGGCTAACTATCCTTGCCGGACGTTGTCGACGCCGATCCAGCCCAAAAGCTATATCGATACAGAAAGGTCCCCGACCGGAGGGGCCGGATATAAGGTTTATCGCGAGTTCCGCACGCAAAGAAGGCCACTTAATGTGGCCTTCGTCTTGCGCAGGACTGTAGAGCAGGAAACCTTATATCCGGCCCCTCCGGTCGGGGACCGCACCCGTATGACTACAGCGTCATGTTCGGATCGGCATCGACGTCGAACGGCGAGATTTCGCCTCGGTCGAATTTACGGCGGGCAACCTCTGCGATCATGGCGGCGTTGTCGGTGCACGCCGAAAGCGGTGGCACCGTTACGCGGATCCCCTGACGCCCAAGCTTCTTGATCATCATCTCGCGCAGATGCGGATTAGCCGAGACGCCGCCGCCGATGCAGTATTCCTTGCATCCGGTGGCATGCAGGGCGTTTTTGGCCTTCTTGTACTGAACGTCAAAGACGGCTGCCTCAAACGAAGCCGCCAGATCGGGCAGGTGAATCGTGCGCCCGGCCTTGGTCTCCTGCTCGATGTAGAGCGTCACGGCCGTTTTAAGACCCGAAAGCGAGAAACGATAGTCTCCCCTGCTGTTAAGCGCGCGAGGAAAATCGATCGCGCGGGGGTTGCCCGTCTCGGCCAGCTTGGAGATGATGGGGCCACCGGGATAGCCCAGACCCAACGCCTTGGCTACCTTGTCGAAGGCCTCGCCCACAGCATCGTCGAGTGTCTCACCAAGTACCTCGTAGTCGCCCCATGCCTTCACGTGCACGAGCATGGTGTGCCCGCCCGAGACAAGCGTAAAGATAAACGGGGGCTTGAGGTCGGGCTGCGCCAACAGGTTGGCAAACAGGTGGCCCTCCAGATGATTGACGCACACGAGCGGCTTGCCGGCAGCATACGCAAAGCCCTTGGCAAAGGCGACGCCCACCACCAGGGCGCCAACCAGGCCCGGACCCTGTGTCACGCCCACGGCGGCAAGCTCACTTGGTGTAATGGCTCCGCCCGTAAGGCCCAGCGACGCTGCGGCGTCCTCGAGTGCCGCATCCACGACACTCACAATCACCTCGACGTGTTTGCGCGAGGCGATCTCGGGCACCACGCCGCCAAAGCGGGCGTGAAAATCAATCTGTGTCGACACCTGGTTGGCCAGCATATTGCCATCTGCATCGATAATCGCCACCGCCGTCTCGTCGCAGGAGCTCTCGATAGCGAGCACTAGGCGGCGATGCTCAATCTCGACACGTTCCTCGGCAGAGCGCTTGGGCGCAGACAGGGGCCATGCGCGTTGCTCGGCTGCCGTCGGCTCGGGCGAGGCGTTATCGACCGGAAGCACGAGGGGAAGTGGGGCCGTCATGACGATGGCGTCCTTGCCGGCACCGTAATAGCCACGACGACGGCCAGCCTCGGTAAAGCCCAGAGCGTTATAAAGCGCGATCGCTCCCTCGTTACCGTCCTCGACCTCGAGCGAAGCCGTAGTGCAGCCGAGCATCTGGGCATCATAGCTCACGTGCGACAGCAGCTTGCGGGCAATGCCCTCACGGCGATGTGCCGGGTCGACGGCGACATCCAGAATCTGCACATCACCGTCCACGACCATACCGCCGGCAAGGCCCAGCAGCTTGCCGTCGTCGTGTGCCACCCACCAACTACGCGGCGCAGCGACGTCCTCGCCCAGTTCGGACAGGAACATGCCCGGCGTCCACGCCTCGTGTCCGGCACCTTCAAAGCAGGCGGCCTCCAGCGCGCTCGCGCCCTCGGCATCCGCCGCGCCCATGGGACGGAACTGCAGATGACGACCGGCGAGCTCATCGGCAACGCCCGTAATTTCGCTCTGTGCACTCTCAGCAAGACCAAGACGCTTGCGCTCGTTTTCCTCGGCATCCGAAAGGCGCGTGTAAATCGGCAGGACGCGAGCCGGATCGCCGTCACCCGCAGCGTGCGCGAGCAGCAAGCCCTCGCCCGAAGGCCACCACAGGTCGCGCTCCACGCAGCGGGCGGTCTCGTCCTCACCCAGCAGCTTGCCATAGCGCACGAGACCGTCACCGGTCAGCTGAACCTGGTCCCAGTCCGCTGCTCGGCGCCACTCATCGAGCGCCACGGCGGCCTTGACCACGTGTTCGCGCTCAAATTGACGCTCGGGGCCCTCATCGACCAGCATATACAGCGCCGGATATACCTCACCGCGCATAGCATCGGCCAAGATACCAAGCTTGCCGCGCACGCCAGCCTTCCACGCCGTCCAAGCGCAAGCGTCGAGCGTCGACACGCCCAGCAGCGGAGCATTGGCACCGCGCGCGAGGCCCTTGGCAGTGGAGATGCCGATGCGCACACCCGTAAACGACCCCGGGCCGCGGCCGACCACGTAGCAACCAACATCGCTGCGATCCAGACCGGCTTGAGCCAGCATGCCATCAACGGTATTCACGAGCTCAACGTTGGCGTGACGGCGACACATGTGGTCGCCACTCACGAGCTTCGTCTCGCCCGTCTGCCCATCAATCCAGCTTGCCGCGCAGGCAAGCATGTCGGTCGAGGTATCGAGCGCCACCACCAGCGCGTTGTCGTTATGCAAGCTCATCTTGTACAGCCTTATCAATCAAATGGGAAAGCTCCATTGCGCGGTCACCGTGCGCCTCGAGCGTTATCGTTCGCACATCACTGTCGCCCTCATCACGCTTGAGCGTCACCGAAAGATACTCATCCGTCAGCTCGTCTTGGAATTGTTCGCCCCATTCCAGCAGGCAAGCACCCTCATAGCCCAGCACATCGAAAATGCCCGTATCCTCGAGCTCGTAGGCATGCTCCAGGCGGTATAGATCAAAGTGAAACAGCGGAATACGACCTTGATCGTGGACGGCCATGAGCGCAAACGTAGGGCTCGTAACCATATGCCCATCGCCCAGCCCGCGCGAGACGCCCTTGGTAAAGTGAGTTTTGCCCACTCCCAGGCCACCGGTCAGGATGAGCACATCGCCGTCCTCAAGGCACGGTGCAATTAGCTCGCCAAAGTACTCCGTATCGGCAGCGCAAGTCGTTTTGTAAGTACCTACCCCCAGGCGCTCCAGGGACATATATGCTCCTTATTATTCCGAGGCGTCCTCTGGTGCGGGATGTCGCTCCAGATAGTCGCCCAGCATCTTAAAGTCTTCCTCCAGTAGCTCCTGCCACGCCGGATTGCGTAGCGCTGCTGCCGGATGGAAAGTGGGCATTACTACAAAATGCCCCATCTGGTGGAACCTGCCGCGCAGCTTAGTAATGCCAATCTCGGTCTTAAGCACAAAGTGCGTCGCGGGGTTGCCGAGCGTCACAATAATATCGGGCCAGATGCTTCGAATCTGCTCACGCAAAAACGGCGAGCAAGCCAGCACTTCCTCGGGACGCGGATTGCGGTTTCCCGGCGGGCGGCACTTAAGCACGTTGGCAATGTAGAGGTCTTCGCGTTTGAGCCCCGCCAGCGACAAAATGCCGTTGAGGTCCTCGCCTGCCGCCCCCACAAAGGGCTCGCCCTGCAAATCCTCATTGCGGCCCGGCGCCTCGCCAATAAACATCACGCGAGCGTGGGGGTTTCCCACGCCAAACACGATGTTATGGCGCGACTGGTAAAGCTGGCAAAGGTGACAATCGCCCAGAACGGCCTCGATCTCCTCGAGTGCGACCTCACGCGGCGCCTGATGGCTATGGCCGGGGATGTGCATGACGCCCATAGCGACTCCTACACGTAGACTTTGTCGAGACGCATACCAAAGCCGCAAGCGACCTCGTAGTTAATCGTGCCGCGTAGGCGCGCCATCTCGTCCATGGTAATCTCGGCATCTCCATCGCGGCCGACAATGATCATCTCGTCACCATACTCGGCCTCGGGAATCTCATGCGCCGGGTTGGACTGAATGGCGACCATAAACTGGTCCATGCAGATATTGCCCACCTGACGCACACGCTCGCCGCGATACAGCACGTCCATACGATTGGAAAGCGTACGCGAAAGGCCATCGGCATAACCGATCGGAAGGGTGCAGATCTGAACGCGCGTGCGCGGTACGCGGTAGGTAAAGCCGTAGCCCACGCCCTCGCCCATCGCAGGATGCGCCACGCGCGTCACACGCGCGTGGACGCTCATGACGGGATCAAGCTGCATCACGCGACCACTCAGCTCACATGGCTGCAGACCATACAAACCGATGCCGGCACGAATCATGTCAAAGTGCATTGAAGAATCGAGCATCGAGGACGGCGTATTGGCACAATGCACGATACCGCATTCAAAACCTGCGTCCTTAATGGCCTGAACGGCCTCGGTAAAACGCTGGCACTGCAGCTTGTAGTCCCAACCCGAAGGTTCATCGGCCGTGGCGAAGTGCGTAAATACGCCGTCGCACTGAATACCGCGATGGAAATTAATACCGCGGACAAAGTCGGGCACCTGCGTGTAATGTACGCCAATGCGGTTCATGCCCGTCTCGATGGCGAGATGATACTTGCCCACCTTGCCCGCCGCGACGGCACATTCGCCATACGCAAGAGCAAAGTCAGACGTATAGACCGAGGGCATGATATCAAACTCGAGCAACGTCGGAATGGCCTCGATAGGCGGCTCGCTTAGGATGAGGATGGGTTTCGTAATCCCGCCCTGTCGGAGCTCAACGCCCTCGTTAACCGTCGCCACGGCAAACATGTCGGCACCGGCCGAATACATGATCTTGGCGCACTCAACAGCTCCATGACCATAAGCATCGGCCTTGACCACGCAGCACAGGCGCTGACTCGGATTCAACAAGTTCTTATAGGCCCTCGTGTTGCGACGGAGCGCCCCGCGGTCGATCTCGACCCAGGACCAGCGCGTCAAATCGGCTTTATTCATGATTAGTCATCCGACCCTTCGTCCATGATTCCCAGATCTTCGAGCGCATCCTTTGCCGCCAGCTCCATGGCAGGACCGATCAAGTCGATAAGATCGGTTGCGATAACGCTCTTCTCACCATACTCCGTCGCCGCGGCAAAACCGGCGTAGCTGTGAAGTGCGACGGCGTACGAATACAGCAACTCCCAACGATCCATCTCGTCGCGCATGGTGGCAAGCGTGCCGGCCAAAATACCCGCGAGAACATCACCCGAACCGGCAGTTGCCAGAGAAGCCGGACCCGAGAGTGGCAGCAGCACGCGCTCAACGCCACAGATAGCCGTCGTCGGCCCCTTGGCTATGACCACCAGATTGTCGGAGCCTGCAGCCCAGACAACCTTCTGCGCGGCCGCAATCGCGGTACCAAGGTCGTTCACCTCGTCACCGGCAACCAGGCGCGAAAGCTCACGATAATGCGGCGTCATAACCAACGGCTGCTCGCGACGATACATCTCGGGGTTACTATCAATACCGTCAATGGCAATCTTAGCAAGGCAGTTGAGTGCATCGGCGTCCAAAATTAGCGGTACCTCAAGCTCGAGCAAGCCCGAAACCACCTGCATAGCGCCAGCAGACGTCGTCATACCGGGACCGCACAGCACGCAGCTGTACTTCTTTGCGATCTCACACACCGTCATGCGCGCAGCGGCGCCAAAGGAGCCGCGCGAATCAGACGGAATAGCAAAGACGGGAATCGAAGGAAGTGCCATGCGAATGAGATTGGCACAGGCGTCAGGAGCCGCGACTGCCACGTAACCAGCACCCGCGCGAGCTGCAGACTTGGCCGCCATAATGGCAGCACCAGGATATTGCGCCGATCCGGCGACAATAAGCACAGAGCCACGGGAATACTTATCGATATTCGATGGTAGCGGAGCAAAGTAATCAACTAAGTCACCGGGCTCGACAATCTCGGCGGCGTGGTCAACATCATCGATGACTTCGTCAAGACGGTCGTAAAGATTGCCGCAGATCAAATCGCCAGCATACTCAGGGCCATCAGCGCTATACAGACCAATCTTGGGCGCAATCATCGTCACCGTGCGCTCGGCACGAATGCAGTCGTCATCAACAACGCCCGTCTCGGCATTCAGGCCCGAGGGGACATCAATGGATAAGACACAATCGGCGCATTCATTGACCGTAGGAATCCAAATGGAGAACGGCGCACGCAGATTCCCGTGGAAACCGGTACCAAAAATGGCATCGACAACAACATCCGCCTTATCGATCAAAACCTCGAGTTCGTCACGCGAGGGACCGACGCAAACGTGCACATCGCGACCGGCAGTTCGACGAGCAACATGACGTGCCAGAGCAGCAGGAATCTCATCCGGCTCAACCGGAGAAACGATATCCACGTCCACACCCTTGTGGCTCAAGATATCGGCGGCAACCCAACCGTCGCCGCCATTATTACCAAAACCGACCAGAACGAGAACCCGATCGGGATTGAGCTTCAAGACCTCGTTGGCGGCAAACTCACCCGCTAGCTCCATAAGCTCGGCCTTCGAAGTCCCTTCGCGTTCGATGATATCCTCGAGACGAACGACTTCTTCGGTACTCAAAACCGGTTTCATCTATGCTCCTAGCGTATCTTGCGAAGCATCGCCCAAGTGCTCCGTCAATGCTGAATTCTGCAGCTGCTCAAGCTCATCTAAAACAGAGCGAGCCTCTTTAAATGTCTGCGCAACGCGTTTCTTGTTGCTCACCTTTTCTTCCTTAGGCTTAGGTCGAGCATCCTCGGTGATTGCAATGGCATTAGCGACAGCCAAGTCACCCGTAAGGGTAATAGAAAGAGCGACCTCGACAACACCCAAATCCTGGGCGATTTCGAGAGCACGACCAGAAAGCAGAGCCTTCGGTTTGCCGAGTTTATCACGCGTTACCGAAACATCCTTGCGACCCACGCCTTGACTAAAACCCGTGCCAAGAGCTTTAAGCACCGCCTCACGCGAAGCAAAGCGGCTCGCATAGTGAGCAGCGGGACGCGATGATGCATCGCAATACGCACGTTCTTCTTCGGTAAACACACGCCGAGCAAACGACGGCGTCTTTTCAAGAATTGATTTCATGCGGGAAATCTCGACGATATCAACGCCGATACCAGCTTCAGCCATGTTCACCTCCATATCGCACAGACTAAGTTATTGTAGCCCGTTCACAGAAGATGCGACAAACGAGGGTTATAAAACACAGCTACTATGTGAGACAAAAGCCCGTAAACGCAAAAAAAGGGGGAGGCCGCGAGGCCTCCCCCTTCTTCAGTTT
>NZ_QRLS01000018.1:0-333 GCF_003472325.1 Collinsella sp. AM12-1 | reverse complement strand
GGCCGCGAGGCCTCCCCCTTCTTCAGTTTCGTTGACGGCTCGGTGCCGTCCACCGGTCAGCGGCGCCCTGGCCTCCCACGGGCTCACCCCGCAGTACTCTCGGCGCGATGGGGCTTAGCTTCCGGGTTCGGAACGGGACCGGGCGTGCCCCCCATGCTCTGGCCGCTGACCGGTGGGCGGCGCCCACCGTTACGGTGTCCGGGTGTCTACTCACGTGCCCTGGGGGCCGCATGGCGCATAGGAAAGGTCTGACTCGGGGGCATCCTCGTGCCCGGACCGCGCATGAGCGCATGTCCCGCGGGCCGCGAGGTGCGGTTCCGGAAGAGCTCGGGC